>DAINNF010000171.1:0-4797 GCA_036736005.1 Acidobacteriota bacterium | reverse complement strand
TGTTGTAGTCGATGATCTTCTTTGCACCCTCGGCATTTCCCGTAAAGATACCCACCACATGGACACGATCACCCCACTTTTCCTGGAGTGCCTTCAACTTGGGCATCGCAGCCCGGCACGAACCGCACCACGTTTCCCAGAAATCAAGCAGAAGAACCTTTCCCTTCAGCTTGTCCAGCGACAGTGCTTTCCCTTCCATCGTCTTTCCGGTAAAAGCAGGTGCCGGTTGCCCATTCAGTGCCTCATGTTTCCATCGAACCGTCTTGGTACCGCGCTTGAACGGAGCCTGCGGATAATCGGACTTGTAGCCTTCCGGCATCAATACGTGTTTTGCCACGTCTGCCTCATTCCGGTTATGGTTTGTGTACACTCTATTTGTTTTGAGTTCAGCCCCCTGCCAGTTCACATCCGTGTAGATGCGGCCGATCTCATGACTCTTCTTGTCAACTTCATAAGTCGCGACAGTCTTCATTCCGGCCGGACTGGGCTTTTCTTTGATTGTAATTATCCAGCATTGGCCATCCTCCGAATCACGCATCGAAATCGACTCCGCCTCGCTCAAAATGGTCTGGGAAAATGCAGCATCAATGAGCAACGGGTTGAATGGTACAGTCGAAATTCGGGCTTTCCCCGGATGATTCGGTTCATTCTCAAATGCACCCACGTCGATTACTGTGCAGGTCTTTGATCCGTGATCAAAGTCGTACACGGCTTCCCCGTCATAGAAATAGTCGAACACAAACTCCCCGTTCTTCGTTTTTGCATGCACATATGCGCCCCAAAAATCATCACCGGGCACACGTTTCACCCACACCGTGCCGGTCGTCCGACTTTCACCACCCTTTCCGGCTGAGTTCGTTTGAACACTCGCCATCTCATATGACAAATAGTCCGAGCTGTTGATTCTGGATTCCACCTTGTGGAGGACGTCCAGGATCCGGGGATCGACTTGCGGCGTGGATGCCGCAGTCAGTATCATGCCCCACCCCACCATCATCAGAATTGTCATGCTTCGCGTCAACTTCATGAAAGCTCCCGTATCCGAATTTGTCACCCATTTGCAACATGCTCCGTATCAGAGCAAATCCCATGCCGGGGGAGTGTGTATACACATCATACCAATCCGAACGAAATCGGCAAAATGTTGAATTAGGTGCATAGAATTTCGGCCGGTGTCGGGGCTTTTGCCCCGCAAGACCAACTCTGGCAGAGTCGCACTGTAACAAGGCCACCAGGATCACATGAAAAAAGGGGAGGTATCGCGCCTCCCCTTGTCTGCGCCAGTTTACTTTAAATAGTTCCAGAGGAACTCATACGAAATCGCCCACATATACGCCCGCTGACGGTTGTCAGCTGCCGCACCGTGACCACCCTCGATATTCTCGTAGTACCGGACGTCCTGGCCCATCTCCTGCATCTTCGCCATCATCTTGCGCGCATGCGCCGGATGCACGCGGTCGTCCCGGGTGGAGCTGATGAACAGTGTCGCCGGATAGGTCGTGCCCTCCTTCAGGTTCTGGTACGGGGAGTACTGCTTCAGGAATGCCCACTCTTCCGGGTTGTCCGGATCTCCGTATTCCGCAATCCAACTGGACCCCGCACCGAGTTTGGTGTAGCGTTTCATGTCCAGCAGCGGAACCTGGCACACCACGGCTTTGAACAGGTCGGGATATGTGGTAATCATGTTGCCCACCAGCAGACCACCGTTGCTGCCACCCATGCATCCCAGGTGATCCGGCGAAGTAATATTCCGTTTGAACAGGTCCTTTGCCACAGAAGAAAAGTCTTCAAACGCCTTGTTCCGGTTGGCTTTCAATGCAGCCTTATGCCAGCGGGGGCCATATTCACCGCCTCCCCGGATGTTGGCCAGCACGTAGACACCGCCATCGGACAGCCAGGCCAGGCCTGTGGTGGCACTGTAATGCGGCGACATGGACACTTCAAATCCGCCATAACCGTACAGGAGCGTCGGGTTGTTGCCGTCCAGCTCAATTCCCTTCTTGTTCACCTGGAAATACGGGATCTTCGTGCCGTCATCGCTGGTGGCAAAATGCTGGGACACTTCCATGTCGGACGCATCGAAGAACGCGGGGGTAGACTTGATCTTTTCCGGTTTTTCCCCGATGGTGCCGTAATACAGTGAACTGGGTGTCAGGAAACCGGTTACGCTCATGAAATATTCATCGCTTTCGTCACTGTCAATGCCCCGGACACCCACATCCGCGTTTTCAGGGGCACCCACGAAGGGCATCTTTTCCCATTCGCCTTCACCCGGCTTCAAGACTTCCAGCTTTGTCTTCACGTCTTCCATGATGTTCAGGACCAGGTAGTTTTTCGTCCAGCTGGTACTGGAAAGAGAATTGTTCTCCGCCGGTTCGAACAGTACCGTGAAATTCCGCTTTCCATTCATGAAGTCATCAAAGTTCATGGCAATCAGGCTGCCGGCCGCGTATGTTGCGTCGCCCACTTCCCATGCGCTGCGGAGATTGACCATGAGCCACTCTTTGTGCACGCCTGCACTGGCATCCAGCGGCACATCAATCTTTACGAGGGTTCCGTCATCCTTGCGAAGGAAGATTTCGCTCTGGAAGAACCTGGGGACCCGATACACAAAGTGCCGTTCATACCCTTCGGTATCATCATAGTAAGCCCCTACGCTCATGTCGGTCTCTTTTCCTTCGTAAACAACTTTCGCTTCTGAAAGCGGTGTGCCCCGTTTCCAGATCTTCGCGATACGCGGATAACCGGAGGTGGTCATGGAACCGGGACCGAAATCGGTGGAGACATATACCGTATCCTTGTCAATCCAACTCATGCCACCCTTTGCTTCCGGCAGCTCGAATCCGTCTTTCACAAACTGGCGGGTCTTCAGGTCAAACTCCCGGACCACGGTGGCATCCGCACCGCCCCGGGACAGGTTGATCAGGACATGACGATACCCGCCCTGTTTCAGGATTTCAGCGCCCTTCCAGACCCAGTTCACGCCTTCCGCTTTGTTGATGGCGTCCAGGTCCAGAATCACGTCCCACTTCGGGTCGGCTTTCTTATATTCATCCAGCGTTGTGCGACGCCAGATGCCCCGCGGGTGCTCGCCATCCCGCCAGAAGTTGTAGAAATAGTCCCCGCTTTTTCTAACACCCGGAATCCGTTCGTTGGAGTTCATGACCTTCAGCAGGTCCTGGTTCAGTTTGTCGAAATTCGGACCGCTGGCCAGTTCAAGCTTTGAATACGCATTGCAGGCCCGAACCCATGCAAGAGCCGGAACACCCAACATATCTTCAAGCCAGAGATAGGGATCTTCCGCTGTAACCTGAGGTTCTGCAGACCCCGGTTTTTGGGATTCACCGGCAATTGCAGGTGCCAGTAATGTCGTAACGCACAGTACCATGAGCAGGAATCGACGCATGGTCTTCATGTAATATCCTCCTTGAGTGAAGCAACACACGAACCGTTCACGCTTTCGTAGAATCGGGTTTGATTGTAGTGAATTTTCAGGTGGCACACAAGATGAACCGCCCCATCCTTGCACCGCAAGAAACGGCGCGGTTTTGTGGTCCGGCCGGTTCGGTGTAAAATACAGGTAGGAATCGTACCGCAACAGAAGCATTCAGATCACGGGAGGGGGTGAACGGATGCCGGAACAGAATACGCAAGCCAAACTGATGAAACTCCTTCTGGACGGCATTCGCCACAATGATGAAGCCGGCACATTACTGGAATCGCTCTGCAACGTACTACCGGGCCTGCCCGGGATTTCCACTGCGGCCTATCACCCGAAGCCAACCGATCCGGATTCCCAGTACACCTTCCGCTTGCCCGTTTCCACGCCCATGATCGATTTCGGCGAGTTTCACCTGGAAATCAACGATCCCAACCGGTTTAAAGAGGGGCGGGACTATCTGCAGGGTGTCGGCGCTTTGCTCGGGGTTCTGCTGGCCCAGCAGCAACAGTTCAACCGACCCGTCACCGCATCCCTCCGAACACAGGAAGAAGAAGACTATTTCCAACTGCTGGAACTGGCACCCGATGCTTTTCTCAGAGGTGACACCACCGGTCGTATCCTCTATGTAAACCGGCGTGCAGTGGCGCTGACCGGATATCCCAAGGCCGAACTTCTGGCCATGAATATCAGTGAACTTTTCCCGGAAGAGGTTCTGGAAGAGAAACCCCTTCGCTATGACCTTCTCCACGAAGGTAAAATGGTCAAACATGAGCGGGTGATCCGTACCCGAAAAGGGGAGCTGGTCCCCGTGGAAATGCATTCACGCATGATGCCGGACAACACGTTCCAGACGTTCATCAGAGATATCCAGGACCGGAAATCTGCCGAACGGGCCTTGAAAGACAGTGAAAAGAGATATCGTGAACTTTTTGAAAAATCAGATGATGCCATCCTAATCATCGAAAACAACACGTTCGTGGACTGCAATCAGGCAACGGTGCGTATGCTGCGGTACAACTCAAAGGAAGAACTGCTCAATACCCACCCTTCCCAGCTTTCGCCGGAATTTCAACCTGACGGGCGACCCTCGTATGAGAAGGCGGAAGAGATGATGGAAACCGCGTTTTCCAAAGGCTCACACCGGTTTGAATGGGATCATAAACGGGCGGACGACGAAGTCTTCCCTGTAGAAGTGCTGCTCACGGCCGTGTCAAAAGAAGAAGGCACGAAAATTCTCTATACGGTCTGGCGGGACATTACCGACCGTAAAGCCGCCGAACAACGGATCCGGGAAAGCGAGGAACGCTTTCGCACGCTGTTCAATCAGGCGACAGATGCCATCATCCTCAGTGACC
>DAINNF010000170.1:0-4990 GCA_036736005.1 Acidobacteriota bacterium | reverse complement strand
GGATGCCGCCATGATTCCGGAACGGCTTCAGGAGGCGGATATCGTCGCCCTGACAGCGACCAGTCTCCTCAATCACACCTTCATGGATGTGATGAAGGCCGTGAGAGCGGATGCAACCGTAATCATGCTGGGTCCCAGCACACCACTGGCTCCGGTGCTTTTTGAATACGGCGTGCACGCCCTGTGCGGATCCGTCGTTGTTGACAGAAAGAAGGCCTTTCGCGGCGTAGCGGAAGCGGCGCCTTTCCGGAAACTGGAGGGAATTGAGCACGTGATACTGTTGAAGGAGGATATGACATGACCGTCTACCGGGCACTGTCCGAACTGGAACGTGAACAACGTCGGGGCGTGCTGGTAACCGTGGTGGACAAGCAGGGACATGGCCCCGCCATGCCCGGTGCCAAGATGCTCGTTTATCCGGACGGGTCCATCGTCGGTACCGTGGGAGGTGGCGCCATCGAGAAAGCCGCCATCAACCAGTCTCTCACCATGATTCCGAGCGGAGGCACAACCCGTATCGACTACAACCTGGATGATGACAACCGCCTGATCGACGCGGCTGAAACCGGCATGATCTGCGGTGGAAGCACCACCCTCTTTTATGAAGTCATTGGTCCGGATGTATCACTCGTGGTATACGGCGCCGGTCATATCGGCCGGGCACTGGACCGGATGGCCCATGAACTGGGTTATGCCGTTACGATAGCCGACTGCCGTCAGGATATCCTGCAGGACATCGTTTACGGCCGCACCTGCCATGTTTCCGACTACAATGATCGCGCGTCTCTCGTACCGAATCCGGATCGGGGATACGTGGTAATCGCTACACATTCCCATGCTTTTGATGCCGTCGTACTGCGTGGAGTGCTGGAACAGCCGGTACAGCCGAAATATATCGGCGTAGTCGCGTCTATCCGAAAAGCCGAGCAAATGGTGGCGGATATTCGCGAACTGACGGGAGAAATCGATCTGTCTCACCTGCATATGCCCGTCGGTTTGAACATCGGAGGGCCTTCTCCAGCTGAGATTGCCATGTCCATCCTCTCCGAAATCCAGTCCATCCGGTATGAACGGGACGGACAGCATCATATGGGGCCGTCATGGTAACGCTTATCGTTGGACCCCTGCGGTCCGGAAAGACCTCACACATGCTCGGTATTGCAGCTGACCAACCCAATGCCGGCGGGTTCTGTTGTCCCAAACAATGGGAAGACGGTAGACATACCGGATATGACATCCAGGATATTGCTACCGGGGAAACCGCTCCATTTGCAGTTCGTACCGCCGAAAAGCCCGCAACCTGGCATGAAGCGGACACCATTGGCGAATGGAGTTTCTGTGAAAAGGGATTCCGCTTTGCGGAAACCGTCATCCGGGAAGCCTGGGAACGGAATCGTCATCCCATTTTTCTGGATGAAATCGGACCGCTTGAATTACAGGATCGCGGTTTTGCGCCGCTGCTGCGCAAACTTCTGGTAGGGCCTACCCCGCTCTATATCGTGGTGCGCGATACTCTTGTGGATGATGTCATTCGCCACTTTGAACTGAACAATCCCATTCAAATACACGTGAAGCCAAAGGAGCCATTATGATCGATCTGACTGTGGACCAGCACCAGCTGGAAGCGACCGCCAAACGATGCCGGGAAAAAGGCATTGTATTACCCACCTACGAACAGATGCGGAACCCGGAAAAGATGCCCGGGTGGGCCGTGGATGAACTCAAGACCATCGGTCTATGGGACGTCCATCCCCGCAACCTGTTTCGCATTACCTGGAAAAACGAGCCTGTCCCCTCCGGCGGCGGATACGGAACAGTCAACTACCTGGAGTTCCCACCGGAACTGACCGGCACGAAAACGCGCATTCTCGCACTGGTGGGGAAGTGGTTTCCAACCGGTGCACACAAGGTGGGCGCGACCTACGGATGTCTGGCTCCCCGCCTGACCACGGGCCAGTTCAATCCGGCGGCGCAGAAAGCCGTCTGGCCTTCAACCGGCAACTATTGCCGCGGCGGTGCTTATGTGTCTGCGTTAATGGGATGTGAATCCATTGCCATCCTGCCGGAAGAGATGTCACGGGAACGGTTTGAATGGCTGGCCAAAGTCGCCGGGGAAGTGATCGCGACACCCGGCTGCGAGAGCAATGTGAAGGAAATCTTCGACATGTGCTGGGAATTGCGCCGGACCCGCAATGACGTGGTGATTTTCAACCAGTTCGACGAATTCGGCAACCACCTCTGGCATTATGATGTCACCGGTCATGCCATGAAGGAGATCCTGGACAGGGAATTGCGCATCGGTCAGCAGTATGCCGGTGTCGTACTTACGTCCGGGTCATCCGGTACCATGGGCTGCGGTGATTTCCTGAAGGATCACTTTCCCGGTTCCAAACTGGCGGCCAGTGAAGCGCTTCAGTGTCCCACCCTGCTGGTCAACGGTTTCGGCGGCCATCGGATTGAAGGGATTGGTGACAAACATGTTCCCTGGATTCACAACTGCCGAAACACCGATATGGTCATGGGCATTGATGATGAACATCCCATGCGCCTCATGCGCCTGTTCAATGAACCGGCCGGGAGAACCCTCCTGAAGCAAAAAGGCGTGGATCCGCAACTGGTCGATCGACTGGATCTGCTGGGCATCTCCGGCATCGCCAACCTGCTGTCCGCCATCAAGTTCGCCCATCACTACGAGCTCACCAGCGACGATATCGTACTGACCGTACTGACGGATTCCATGGAACTCTATGATTCCCGCATGCAGGAGCTGAAGGCGGATCGTGGTACATACACCGACACACATGCCGCCATGGATTATGATCTGCTCATTGGACAAACACCTGATTATGTTGAGGAACTGACGCAGGACGGCAAACGGCGGATCCACAACCTGAAATACTACACCTGGATTGAACAGCAGGAAAAGGAACTGGGTGAACTGAACGATCAATGGCATGACTACCGTTCCTACTGGAAACGGATTCACGACATGGTTCCCGCCATTGACGAACGCATCCGGGAATTCAATGACATGGTGGGTCTGCAGAAATAGCTTCAAAGACATGACCGTAAGAACCAGGCCCCGCCCGATGCGGGGCCTTTCTGATTCATCTATTGCGTAGCCGGAACCTCTTTCGATGGTATCTGCAAGGCATTCCCCTTCTCCACCTCGAACGGAATCACCGCCCACGGATCGAGATGCTTCAGTTTATCCTTGCGTACCTCCCACAGCCACTTTTCGATTTTCAGCGTGTGGTCACCGGGCGCAACGCCTTCCAACGGGATGACCGTCTCAAACCCCCACTGGCCCGTACGGGGATGCTGGGTAAACACCCATTTCAGATCCTTGATCTTCTGATCGTCAATCCGGACATCGAAAAGGTCCTGAACCCACAGTTCGTCAACATCTGCCGTGATCCCGGCTTTCTCCCGAAGCTTCCCGTTCTCTTTTATCATTCTTACTGTGTAAACATCTTCCATGTACCGCGCAACGAACAGCCGCATGCCGTACTCGTGCTGCCTGTAGCTGTCGATGGTTGCACGCTGAACCCGGAGTCTTTCGTTGCGGATGTTCTCATAGTTCTCCCCGGAAAGTGCCACGATACCGGGACGCTTCAACGGTTCCACCGGAGCCCGGTTCTTGAATGAAAACGCATGCATGTTGTTCCACGCAAGTGCAAGGATCAACGCGAAATATCCACCGTAGATCAACAGTGTCTTCACACGTCCGATATTGGTTACATACATCATGATGATCTGGCCCAGCGGGATCTGCTCCAGTTTCTTGCTGAACCAGGAGTTCTTCCATACGGTGCTGAGCAGAATAGACACCACCGGGAGCACAAAACTGCCCAGCGGTACCATCACGTAGAGAGTGATGTTCTTGATCTGTTCCTGATCAAGCGGTGTGAAGAACAGCAGGGTAATCGGAATAAACAACAGAAAAAACCCCAGCACAAAATAGACCGACGTAAACACCATGGAAAACAGGAGGCTACAGACCCGTTCAATCCGGATCACGAATTCTTCCGGCCGCACAAAATGCTGGGTACGGGCATTCTCGGGGAGCTTCTCCGTTTTCACACCATGGGGGAACACATAGCTCAAGCCCACATATCCGGCCCAGAGCCCGCGCAGTACCAGATGGATGATCAGGATAATCTTCAAACCGGTCAACAGCAACAGGCAGAGGCTGTATTGGAACCGGCCCACGACTGACCACACCGCGTGGTCCTGGATCAGCGAAGCAAAGAAATTGTACAGATGATCGGGAAGCAGAAATACGAAGGTCAGGATGATACCGGAAATGATTATCTCCGGCTCCCAACTCTTGTTCTGTGTTTCAATTAACCAATCCGGTGTTCGCTGGTCAGACATGGTTCCCCCTCTTCATGTTGTCCCCTTCCCTCTCAGATTTCGACATCGTTTGTTTCCGCTTCCATATGGGATCGATGGCCACAATTGTACCCACCATCCGATCATGTTTGCTGATCTTTGTCTTGCCGGGCAGACTTTGAAACAGGCCGAACCCGAACGCCCGCTTCAGGGAAGCCATAAACCGGATCCGGTCTTCAGTCAGTGATACAACCCGGATCCCGCACAGCCACTTCCCGACTGTTCGGCCATTCATCAGCCAGGTCAACAGCGCAAAATAGAGAACCAGCCACAGAATGCTGTACCAGTTCCCATAGAATGAAAAGGTGATATCCCGATCCCCAAAGTCAATAACCCTTCTCCGCTCCAGCATGATGATCGGAATCACCACGATAGACGTAAACAATACAGCAGCTGCGACGAAATCCAGCATCATGGCAATGGCACGACGGTAGAACGGCGCCCGCTTAAGCCCCTGCGGCAATGAAAGTTCTGTGCTTGGATCGGAATCATGAACCGGTTTCTTTCTGCGGAACATGCGCCCCCCTGATTTTCTGATTGTCCTACGCCCGTTGGTTATCATAATTAAACCTACTCAAGAGAGATAACTTTCTCC
>DAINNF010000169.1:0-4996 GCA_036736005.1 Acidobacteriota bacterium | reverse complement strand
TTCAGGCGCCGTCATGCCATAGCCCACAAATACGATGGGCGCGTCGACAGTACCGGATCCGGAGAAAATGAAGGGATGAAAGTTCTGGATATACTCACCCACAATCTTGACCGGCTTGTCCGTATCACCCGAAATGGTAATCTCCAGCGTTGCCGCGTTAATTTTTCCGGTGTGGGCTTCCCAGGACTGGATAAACCCGTTTATCGTCGGTGTCAGACCCCACCGCTCAAACGCTTTTGCAGCAAATGCCATGGCCTTCCGATAGCCTTCCGTACCGCTGAGCCGCCCCTCGAAACGGTGATCGCTCAACGTTTCAATTCTGTCCATAATTTCACCGGAAGAAATGCTGTCCAGGGCCTTCCGGAGCCCCACATCCTCCGCGCCAATCCGAACTGGGACCATCAGCAGAACCAGGACAGTCGCGCAACCCATCAGTTTATTCAATCGGTTCATCATCACCTCAACCCAGTGCCACATCCAGTACCATCATCACCGTGAATCCCAGCATCGTTCCGATCGTGGCCACATCGGTATTGGTATCCTGCTGTGCTTCCGGTATCAGCTCTTCAACAACAACATAGATCATCGCTCCGGCTGCAAACGCCAGTGCATACGGTAATATGGGACGCATGAAAATGACGGCCGCTGCACCCAGTACACCGGCAATGGGCTCCACGATACCGGACATCTGTCCGTACCAGAAGGACTTGGTTCGGCTCAACCCTTCCCGTCGCAACGGAACGGATACGGCCGCCCCTTCCGGAAAATTCTGGATACCGATACCGATCGCCAGCACCACCGCCCCGGCAAGGGTCGCGGAGGGCATTCCGGCCGCCACCGCACCGAAAGCGACACCGACGGCAAGGCCTTCCGGAAAATTATGCAGTGTAATGGCCAGCACCAGCAGGATGCTGCGATGCCAGGAGGTATGGATGCCCTCGGCCTCCTCCGTCTTCCGTCCCAGGTGAAGATGGGGCAGCAACTGATCAATGAGCCAGAGAAACGCGCCGCCCAGCAGGAAACCGACGGCTGCCGGGACCCATGTGGGCACGGGTCCATCCTCGGACATTTCAATGGCCGGGGCCAGCAGGGACCAGTAGCTGGCTGCAATCATCACGCCCGCGGCAAAACCCAGCATCCCGTCCAGCAATCTCCGCTCGATTTTCTTGAAGAAGAACACCACAGCGGCACCGGCGGCTGTCATCAACCACGTAAACAATGTGCCCATCAGGGCCTGCATCACCGGATTCAATCCCAGGAACCAGTCAACCATTGTCTGCTCCTTTTGCTTCGATTTGTAGATGCCCCGATTATAACAGGTGAATCCATATCAGGAAGGTTTCTTCTTTATTGAATCTACCGCGCACCGAATCAGGACTCACCACTCGCCTTTGAGCAACAGCCAGAGTGACCACACCTTATATGCGCCAGGCTTTTCCTTTGTTTACCTAACTAATTTCGCGCTGTATTCCTCCAATCCGAAGCTAAAGAAACCAGTATGCGCATCTCCCTCAACATTTCACTACCATTTAGTGTTATTGATTGCTTACCTCCAGACACGAGTCATTCGTAATTGGCCGCACACCTTTCATGTATTATTCACATATCATTTTTTCTTGACATTATAATTTTTCACTCTTACCATGTCGCTATCGGGTTTTCATGGATATGCGGACCGGACATATCGGGTGACACGTCCGGTAAACCGCAGCAGCCATGTAGAGACCTCCTATACCTCCGGGAGACCTGCCTGATCTCCTTTCTTCGTAGCGGTCCCGCAAGGGACCGCATTTTTCTCGCATCTTATATTCAAAAGGTAAGAACGCTTCTGAACTCCAATCCATTGTGAAGACACAACTTCTCCTGATACAAAATGACCCTTTCATCTTTACTTCAATATTTTTGAAGTTTATTACAGACAAATTTCAGTATCCGTCGTATAGTGATATCAGGAGGGAAGAAATCATGGAACATACCCGGCTGAAAGACACATCGAAGACAATCGGTCTTGTTCTGGGGCTTGCAGTTATCACCATCAGGATTCTGATCGACGTCATCCTGCAACCGGACGCCCGAACCGAAAACCTGGCAGATGGCCTCTTCTGGACGACATTCGGACTGGTTCCACTCTTTTATCTGTTCAGAACACTCAATCGAGCATGGCTGACCCTGAGTCTTTTCTGCTTTCTTGTCGCTGTCTCATATTTTACCGGATACAAAGGGCTCTACTTCATTATTGCCGCCGTGACTCTGCTCTTTATCACCTTCTACTTCGGCATTACAACACGGCTCACCTGGAAATACCGGAACATCCTCCAACTGGCCGCTGCATCCGTCGATCAGGCGGAAGACGGTTTCACCTCCCGCCCCTACCCGCTGGGAGAAATCAACGCCACAAAAGAGGAGCTTCACCGTTTCGGAAGATTCCTGTCCGCCAATCTCATCGCATTCCCCTTTCAGGATGAAACAGGGCTGTATCTGTGCATCAACGAGAGCGGAAAACACTGGTTCAAACGCCCTGCAGTGGATCAGGACACCTACATCCATTTCCCGCATCAAGGCCCGGTCTCCGTCAACATCGCCCGCAATGAATACGATCAGTACAAAGAAGAGCTGACCTTCGACCGGCTTTGTCAGTCGCTTGGCAACCTGTTTGTGCGCTTCCTGGATCTGTACCGGAAAGGCAAAACCGAAGAAATCATCTGCATTGCGGCTGGACGGTAACCCATGAAGATCGAAATTTTCACAACGCTTGCAACACTGTTTTCCCGTAGCTTTGCAACCGACCTTGCTGCACTTCTGGTGGCATACACCGACATCTCCGCATCAGAAGCCGCATCCCGACTCGACCTTCATATCAAGACCGTACAGGACTGGCTGGAAGGTATTTACGAATTGGGGATTCTGAAACGTCATGAAGTATCCGAAGGCAAACGACCCTATTACCGGTATTTCCTCAAAGAAACGAGCCTGGACATCCAACTGGATCTGAATCAATTGAAACACAATGACCGCCTGAAAGGCTGGAAAATCGCTGCAGTTCGTGAAAAGAAGAATGCCGATGCCCAGTTTGTCACTTCCGGTAAAGGGAACCGGATCGCCTCCGTCTCCATCTTCACCGGAACCGGACGGGACAGGAAAGAACGCAAGCTCAGCCTGACACCCCGTCAGGGGGACTTCCTCTACCACCTGCCCTTTCCGACGGCTGAACATCAGACTGTTCAATCCATCATGAAAACAGCCGGTCTCGGGGCGGGTCATCTGGCAGAAGTCGCGGATATCCTGTCTGTACTTACCGACCTTGGCGTGGTGGAAACAAAACTCTAACCGGTACCGGGCATCAGGCCTCCGACCCATCCGTTCCGGTAGAACTCCTGATGGGACACAGCCGGACACAATTGCGGCCGCTTTCTTTCGCCCGGTAGAGTGCCTCATCCGCTTCCGCAATGGCCTGCTCTACCTGGTCGTAGCTCTTCAACGTCTGTATCCCGAACGACATGGTGACCGGTACATCTTTGTCACCACAACGAATCTGCGCCGATTGGATGGCACTGCGGAGTTTCTCACCGACCACCATTGCCCCGCTCAAGTCGGTCTGGGGCAGCATCAGCAGGAATTCTTCACCGCCCCAACGACT
This sequence comes from Acidobacteriota bacterium, assembly GCA_036736005.1. Taxonomy (GTDB): domain Bacteria; phylum Acidobacteriota; class Holophagae; order Thermotomaculales; family Thermotomaculaceae; genus DAINNF01. Next base: position 1,359 of record DAINNF010000169.1, on the reverse strand, counting down.
GACCACATCCTGCTCCCGGATAACTGACCCGAGGATTTCGGAAACAGCTTTCAACACCCGATCTCCACACTTGTGACTGTACGTATCGTTGATATGCTTGAACTTGTCGATATCGCCCATGATAAACGTCACCGGCTCCCAGTTCCGCTTCAGCCGCACAACCTCCGCCGCGATCATTTCGTTCATCCCCCGCCGGTTCAACAGTCCGGTCAGTGCGTCCGACCGGGACAGCTCTTCCATCACCTTCGCCGTGTGCTTCTTCGTCCTGTACAGCGCGCTCAGAATAATGGCCAGCACAAACAGGGAAAGCCCCGTCAAAACAGCAATCATCAGCAACAGGCGTTGACTCTGCTCCGTCTGTTTCAGCAGTTCAATTTCCACGTTCTTCTGATAGGTGGCATACTTGATCTGCAGCTTGGCAATCCGTTCCTGGGTATCCGCATTAAACAGCTCGTCCTTGTACTGCATGTACTTCTTCTGACTGTCCAACGCCCGCTTGTAATCGCGCTGGTTCTCATACAACATGGCCAGCTTTTCATAGACATCCCGCAAACCTGTACGGGAGCCCTCCTCTTCGGCCAGTTTTAGCGCACCGGTCAGATACTGTTCTCCCAGGTCCAGGTTCCCCATACGGAGGTGAAGTGCGCCCAGCTGGGTCATCGGAAAGACCAGCATTTTCGCATTGCCGCTTTCCTTCAGCATCTTCAGCGCCTGTTCAAAATCGGCCTTCGCTTCATCATGAACACCCATCTCGGCGTGAATCACCCCGATATTGGTGAGGGTGCTGGCGACCCCCTGAACGTCACTCAAGTCCGCCTTCAGTTTCAATGCCTTGTTCAGATACTGGAGAGCGTCCTCCAGTCTGCCCATTCTTGAATAGACCTCTCCGATATTGTTGTAGCAGTAAGCAACCCTGTCCGTATCATCCAGTTCGATGAGCAATTCCAATGCCCGGTTGAAATATTGAAGCGCCGCTTCATAGTTTTTCAGCTCACCGTAGATCATACCGATATTGTTCACCGACTTGCATATGCCCAGTTTGTCGCCCACCAGCTCACGCAGAATCAGTGACTCCTGAAAATAGGAGAGCGCCTTCTCCAGGTCCATGATGGCCCAGTAATTGACGCCGAGATTGTTCAGTGCGTTGGCTTCCCCGACCTTGTAGTCCAGTTCCTTTGCGAGGTTCAGGGCTTCATTGGCGTATTCAATACCCTGTTCGGGTGAAATATTCCAGTATGCAAATGAAATGTCCACCAGCAGGTTCACTCTTTCCGTGCCGGTTTTCTCGTCCAACTGGGCTTTCAACCGGTCCAGATCTTTGGTCTGGGACATCGCAACCACACATGCGAGCAGAAACAC
>DAINNF010000168.1:0-5000 GCA_036736005.1 Acidobacteriota bacterium | reverse complement strand
GTGTGGATGTACTGTCCCGGTGCAATTGATACGGGGGCCATGGCAGGCTGGACCTGCAGGCTGGCTACGACCCGTGGCTTTGTCTGTTCCGGACGGTGAGCCACCTTCTGATCAAACACATTCTGCATGAAGAACAGCGAAAAGAAGGCGAGGATTCCGGCTGCCAGAGGGGTGGTGATCCATCCCAGCGCAATATTTCCCAGCACGCGGTACCGGATGCTGCCCGAGCCCTTCAAAAGTCCGATTCCCACGACGGCACCTACCACGGCCTGGGAACTGGATACCGGAACAAGCGGGATTGTCGGAAGGCCCATTTTCAGCAACCAGGCTTCCAGACCTTTTGAGGCGAACAGGAAGAGAACAATGGATTCGGCCAGCACCACGATCAGCGCCGCCAGCGGTGAAATACGGGTCAGACTGAATCCGACTGTTTCCATGACGCGTCTGCTGTACGTCAGTATGCCGGTGGCAATCGCTGCTCCTCCCACAACGAACAACAGGTCGGCTCCGGGAATGGTTCCGAAAAGTGGGACTTGAAGATCGCGGAAGGGGGCACTGGGAACAAAAACACCCACAACGGCACCGATATTGTTTGCACCGAGCGAATAGGCGCCGAAAGCACCGACCAGAATCAGCCCGTATCGAGTCAATTGATCCTGTCGGAGGATGTGAATACGGGTGTGATTCAGAAACCAGCGGGTGGCAACATACAGGGAAGCCGCCAGAATACCGGAAAGGAGCGGACATATTACCCATGTCCCGAGGATTTTGGACAGCACACCGGCATCGGTCGGAGTGCCGGAGAAGAGATTCCAGCCCACAATGGCACCTACGATGGCCTGTGTGGATGATACGGGCAATTTCAGGCGTGTCATCCAGTAGACCGTGAAGGCTGCACTCAATGCGACGATAAATGCGCCGCCCATCTGTGTGACGGCACCGAGTGCGGTGAGCGTTTCAGCAGGGCCGGCACCTGCGATGGAGCCGAGAATAACGAATAAACCGGCAACAATTGCAGCGGTTCGAAATCGTACCATGCGGGATCCCACGGCCGTTCCGAAGACGTTCGCCGCATCGTTGGCACCCAGTGACCATCCGAGGAAAAGCCCGGATGACAGAAAGAGAAGGAGCATGGGTCAGAGACTCCGCTTGATTGCGTAGATAGAGAGACGATCCGCCACGTCTTCGGCGCAGTCGGAGATCCGGTCAATGTTGTCCACAATGTCCCGAAGATGTGTCTTTCGACTGAGGTCCATGTCCATTCGGAAAATCCGCCGCTTCAGGCGGTCACTGATGCGGTCTGATTCTTTCTCGTAGAAATAAACCTTATGAATGCTGTCCTGAACGCGGCTCAATTCTACGAAGAATGCCCGGGAAGCAGCCACCAGCGCTTCAGCGGACCGGTTGCTCATGGCCACAAGTGACAGATGGTCGTCTGTCAGCTCAGTGGGGATGTCCGGCGACTCTACTGAAAACTGCATCAGGGATTCTTTGCCAGCATCAATGATGTTATCCAGGTGTTCAAGTAAACCCAGAACGTCTCCCCGCATTTCAGGGATGAGTGAATGGCTGTAGAGATAGTTTTCGATTTCCCTGCGCAGCGCATCAGCCCGTCCTTCAAACGAATCAATCTGCTTGAGCCGGTCCTCAAATTGCTGAAGATCGTCTTTCAGGTAATCGGAAACACCCTGTTCGTAAACCAGCAATCCCTCACTGATTGCGTTCAGGTAATCATCAATTCGTGTGATCAATACTTTGGTCAGGTTCATTACAAAGGTCATCTCGCCTCCTCAAACGGATGGGGCGGGGCGGTCTTGCTGCCGCCATTCCCGGTAAGGGTGCAGAACCAGGTTTATATTCAGATAGCGGGCATCTTCGGTTACCTCTTTCCCCACCCATGGCGGTATCGAAACCGGTTCATCTGGGGTGGTCAATTCAACCTCAGCTACAATCAGTCCCTGGTTTTCTCCTTCGAAAACATCAACTTCCCACAGGTGCTCACGGAAGTCTACCACATATCGCCTCTTCTGAATCAGGGGTTTCAGGCAGAGCCTGTTCAGCATCAACTCGGCTTCCGGCAAGGGGATTTCATACTCAAATTCGTGGCGGATTCGACTGCTTTGCTGTCCTTTTACGCAAAGTGTGGCCTGCCCGTCTTGAATACGAATTCTCACAGCACGCTCGGGATGTACGGAAAGGTAGCCTTGGGCGATATGTTTCCCGGAGTCGTTCCTGTGCCACTCCAGAGAGGTTACCAGAAACTTCCGTTCAATTTCCTGATTCATGCGTTGCTCCGATTGCAGAGTAGAGTTACTGAATTCAATTGGTTAAGGAGTATTATTCTCCTGTACGTAAGAATTGTCAAGGTTGGAGCGGCAGATCGGGCACCACGGCAACGTGATCCAAAAGGGGAGCGGAAGTGAGAAATTGTCTTCATGAAAGGGGGTATGTGTCGTCAAGGCACAAAAAAAGGAAAGAAACGGGGGAGTTTAATGGAGGCTCTCGTTGATGGGTTTGGTTTGGTAAGCCATTGCTTGGTGTCGTTTTGTGATAGGCGTTGCTTGGCTTCCCCCGTGTTTCTTTCGTGCTGAACAAACATGCAAGTCTCGTGCCATCGTTTCTGTTCAAGAATCGCTTGATTTATGGGTTGACCGTCAGGAATGGGTCGAAAGGTTGATAGAAAGCGTCAATATAGTGACGTATCGCTCGTGAAGACGGGAACAATGTCCTCTATAGAGTACGAAGGTCAGCTACTTTCTGTCTCAAAATCTTCGTTTCTTCCCTGATTATCCTTCGAATCCCAGTCTTTCCGGATGTTGCTGAAGTGCCAAAATGACGTTCTGAATATGCTGGTCCAGTTCAACGCCGAGTTCTTCGGCACCCTGAATGATCTCTTCCCGGTTGACCTGGCGTGCAAATGCCTTGTCCTTCAGCTTCTTTTTGACGGACTTGACCTTGACATCCGCAATCAGACGGGAGGGTCGGACCAGAGCCACCGCCATGACGAAACCGGCCAGTTCGTCAACGGCAAACAGCGTGCGTGCCATCAGGGTTTCCCGCGGCACGCCGGTATAGCTGGCATGTGCGGCTACGGCTTGAACAATGGTTTTGGGGAAGCCTTCCTCCTCCAGCAATTGGACGCCCTTCATCGGGTGCTGATCCGGATAGCGTTCATAATCAAAATCGTGAATCAGACCTGTGATCCGCCAGCTGGCCTCGTCCTCTTTCCAGTGACGGGCATACCAGCCCATTGCCTCTTCAACTGCGTACAGGTGGCGTTTGAGAGAATCGGAGGAGACATAGGTGTTTACCAGTTGCTCTGCTCTTTCTCTCATGCTTCCTCCACCGGCTTGAATGTTGCGGTGAAATGGCGCAGGAACGGAGGTTCCCATACGATCTCGAGGCCCCGGGCTGTTTCACGTTCTCCATAGGTTTCAATAATCGCTTCAATGGCATAGTCGAAATGGCTCTGGGTGTAGACGCGCCTTGGAAATGCCAGGCGGACCAGCTCCATCGGCGCGGGGAGTTCGGCTCCTGTTTTCGGATCCTTCTTGCCGAACATGACGGATCCGATTTCGACACCGCGGATACCGCCCTTCCTGTACAGCTCGCAGCACAATACCTGTCCCGGGAATTGGTGTGGCGGAATATGCGGATAGAAGCTGGCCGCATCGATATAGACGGCATGTCCACCGGTTGGACGGATAATGTCGATTCCGGCCTCAATCAGACGTTCACCCATGTATTCCGCTGTACGGAGCCGATACTTCAGGTAGTCTTCGTTCAGGACTTCCTCCAGACCCACCGCCAGGGCCTCCAGATCTCGACCCGCCAGTCCCCCGTAACTCGGGAAACCTTCGGTGAGGATGAGGAGGTTCCGTGCGTGCATGGCCCATTCTTCATCATTCAGTGCCAGGAATCCGCCAATGTTTACCATTCCGTCTTTTTTTGCGCTCATGGTGCATCCGTCCGCATAGGAGAACATCTCCTGTGCGATTTCCAGTACGCTTTTGTTTTCGTAGCCGGGTTCACGCAATTTGATAAAGTATGCATTTTCAGCAAAACGGCAGGCATCGAGGATGAATGGTATTCCGTGCTTTTTGAGTATCCGGGACGTTTCTCGTATGTTTTCCATGGAGACCGGCTGTCCGCCACCGGAATTGTTCGTGACGGTCATCATGCCGAGGGGCACGCGATCCCCGTTTTGCCGGAGGAATGTCTCCAGCTTTTCCAGATTGATGTTTCCTTTAAACGGATGTTCCAGCGTTGGAATTCTGCCTTCATCGATCACGAGATCGCAGGCTTCGGCACGGTTGTATTCCACGTTGGCCCGTGTGGTATCAAAATGGGTGTTATTGGGAACCATGTCCCCTTCCTTCAATGCAATGGAGAAAAGGATTCGCTCTGCCGCCCGTCCCTGGTGGGTGGGAATAATATGCTTGAATCCGGTTATGTTCTGAACGACAGATTCGAACCGGAAATAGCTGCGGCTTCCCGCGTAAGATTCATCACCGGACATGATCGCGGCCCACTGGCGGTCACTCATGGCTCCCGTTCCGCTGTCCGTGAGAAAGTCGATGAGGATATCTTCCGCGTGAATCAGAAACGGGTTGTATTGGGCTTTTGCCAGAATTTCCGTGCGCTCGGCTTCAGTTGTCTGGCGGATTGCTTCCACCATCTTGATCTTGAAAGGTTCAATCAGACTTTTCATACGATTCTTCTCCTGCATTCAGGTCGTTCATGTTTATCGGGATCAGGCCCTCGTTTTGTAAGAACCGGCTTTCCATGGTGTTGATCAGTTTCTGCGCTTGCGAATGGTCCGGTTCTCCAGTACGAACTCCCGAATCCTGTAAAAAAGATGGGTTTCGGTCAATCTCAACTCATCCATGAGCTCGTCGGGTTTTCCGTGGGAAATAATCCGGTCCGGAATGCCGATTCTCAGCACAGGAACATCCAGTTCGTTTTCCTGCAGCAACTCCAGTACGGCGGAACCGAACCCG
>DAINNF010000167.1:0-5087 GCA_036736005.1 Acidobacteriota bacterium | reverse complement strand
AAACCGGTACAACTGCTTAGCAGGCAGCCCTGTTCAGCCACTCCAGCATCTCTCCGTATATCATGGCGGAGGAGGTAGGATTCGAACCCACGGACCTCGTGAAAGGTCAACGGTTTTCAAGACCGCCGCATTCGACCACTCTGCCACTCCTCCACGGTCGCTACGATTATAGAGAGCGGGTTTTCACAAGTCAACGTCTTTCAAGGAAGAAAAGCCCGCTTCAGGTGTAATCCCGGAAGCTCTATGAACCCCCTTCTGATCACCGCTTCAACGCATGGTATTGTTTGACCAGTTGTTCTTTCTTCCGGAGAAGACCGTTCTTCTCCTCGTCCGTCATCCCTTCCTGAAACCGCTTCAGTTCCTGTCCGATTTCATCAATCCTTCGTTTCAACGACAATTGTTTCAGACGATGAATCAGGGAGTCGGGATCCACGGAAACGGGATCGGACCGCATCGTCAGGAAAGCCCGCACCGGTTCCGACAGCAAATGCAGGATATCCCCAAGGCGGGTGAATTGGAGAGATTGAATCTCCTTCAGATAGACCTGAACATCCAGACCTTTCAACCAATCGGCTTCCATGTCCAGCTGTTCTCTGAATGCAGGATTTGTGGCGGCAAGCAACAGCAGTGTTTTTTCCGGCTCTCTCAGATGGTCCAACGGCGTCTTGACCGGATCAGATTTTTCTGTCTCCGGGCGTTTCCCGCCGCGTTTCAACTGGGCTGCAATATTCCGTTCCGGTATGCCCAGACGGGTGGACAGATCCCGCACATAGTAAGATTGGCGGATTCGATCCGGAATCGCTGCAATCGCCGACAGAATGGTCTCTACCCGTTGAAGTTTTTCGTCAAGCGGCAACCGGCTGATTTCTTCACGCTTCAGACGTTCTTCCGCCAGAAACATCGGGATTTCCTTCGACTGGTCCAGCAGCATCATGAATTTCTCTTTTCCCTGTTCCTGAACAAACGAATCGGGATCTTCCCCCGCGGGAAGTGCCACGCCGTGAACAAAGAGCCCTCCGGGAGCCAATATGTGAAAGGAACGGAGCGCAGCCGTCATTCCCGCTTCATCCGCGTCGAAACACAGATATACTTTTCTGGCAAAGCGCTTCAGTAGCACGGCATGCTGTTCCGTAAAGCTGGTACCCAGTGCCGCAGCGACATTGACAATCCCATGTTGAAACAGCGCCGCAAAATCCATATACCCTTCCACGAGAATCACGTATCCCGTCTTACGGATGTAATCCCGGGTCAAATTCAACCCGTACAGCATTCGCTTCTTTTCAAATACCGGGGTTGCCGGACTGTTCAGATACTTCGGCGCCCGGGATTCCGGATTGAGAATACGCCCCCCGAACCCCACTGTCTTGCCATAGAGGTCATGAATCGGGAACATGATACGGCCCCGGAACTTGTCCTGTCCCTTTTCGTTAATCAACCCCGCATCTTCCAACGTTTTCCGGTCTACATCCCGCCTCATGAGCTGGCGAGTCACATCTGCGTCATCCGGCGCAAATCCGATCTGAAGGCTATCAATCGTCTCATCCGAGAATCCCCTTTTGTGCAGGTAAGAACGGGCTTCCGGACTCTCTTTCAGTCGATGACGATAGTAATCGTTTGCCTGGTTCAACACATCGTAGAGTCGATCACGTTTGGAATAATCTTCCACTGAACCGGATTCGAACTGAAGCGGTATGTTGTAGCGCTCCGCGATGAATCGCACGGCCTGCGAAAAATCCAGCCCTTCAATCTGCTCGACAAAACGGATCACATCTCCGGCTGCGTGACACCCGAAGCAGTGGTAAAGACCCGTATCCTCTGAAACATAGAATGATGCAGTTTTTTCCTGATGAAACGGACACAAGCCCCGTAACCTGCTCCCGGCCCGTTGAAGGGTGACATAGGAACTGATCAACTCAACGGCATCAATCCGACTTTTCAAATCCTGGATGAATTCAGCCGAAAAACCCAAATTTGTCTCCCATGCGTCATACTGAAGAGATTGTATCAGAATCGAATGGCTCTACGGGTATGTGCCGTGACTATTTCAGAAATATGATGGTGGCTCCGTCATTCGTATCTGCTTCATGACGGTCGACATAAGGGGATTTCTTGATGTAGGCCCGTAACCCTTTACGCAAACGACCGGTACCGTGTCCATGAACAACACGCATCACCTCAACACCGGCCAGCACAGCTTTGTCCATTTCCTTTTCCAGTTTTCCAATGGCATCTTCAACCGTCAGTCCCACAACATTACACTCCAGTTGGGGTTGTACCAGCGGCTCCCGACCCAGACGAACCTTTGTCTGTTGGGATTTGGACACTTTCCGATTCAACGGATCCAGATCACCGGGCGCCACCCACATTTCTTTTCCTCTGACTGTAATACAGATGCTGTCACCCTTCCGTGAGACCTCTTTGACCTCGCCTTCCATGGCGGTCAACAAATGCCGGACGGCATCTCCCGGTTTGAACTCCGGATTCCCTTTTCGTTCGGAACCATCAACCTTCTGGTCCACATTCTCAGCAAATCGCTGATGAATCTGTTCCTCCAACCGGTTCACATCCTCACGATCCCGTTCCGGTACATTGCGGAACACCCGCTCTTTCTCCTTGCGAAATTCCTGCATCATGGTGTCAAAACGCTGTTGCAACTCCTTCGCAAGCGTTTTTCTCTCTTCCTTCAGTTGGCTTTGCAAACGTTGAACACGTATGCGCACCTCTTCCAGGTCGCGATTCCGGGCCTCCATCAGCTCCCGCTCTTCCTTCAAGTGGCGGAGTTGCCTGGCCAGTTCAAGCGAAAGCCCGGCTGCTTTGCCGGCATCACTGCTGCGGGCCAGTTTCTGCGCCTGTCGGATGAGATTTTTCGGCAGACCAATCCGGGACGCAATTTCAATCGCATGAGAAGCGCCCGGCAGATCGTAATCCAACTGATACGTCGGTTCCAGGCGATCTTCGTCAAACGAGACGGCGGCCAGGCGAATTCCCTTCTGTTCATCGTGGGAAAGACGGGTCAGTTCCTGATGATGGGACGTGACAACAGCAGTACATCCGCATTGCAACAGGGCTTCGGTAATCGTCGTCGCAAGGGCCGCACCTTCGGAGGGTTCCGTACCGGTACCCAGTTCATCAACCAGAACCAGTGTATCCGAATCAGCCGCCTGTAGAATATCCCGTAACCGAATCATATGACTGGAAAACGTGGAAAGTGACTCATCAATGCTTTGTCGATCACCGATATCCGTTAGAATACGGGAAAAAACGCGGAAGTGGCTGCCATCATCTACCGGAACAGGAATCACGGCCTGGTTCATCAACTGAAGAAGCCCCGTCATCTTGAGAAAAACGGTCTTTCCGCCCGTATTGGAACCGGAAACAACCAGAACCGGACAATTCGGATTCATCCGTACATCATTGGGCACAACATCTACCCGGTTGAAAAGTAAGACCGGGTGGCGGGCTTTGAGCAACACCGTGGTCTGATCCCCGGCAATCTCCGGAATCAAGGCACGGTACTTTCTGGCGAAGCGATACCGGGCCTGCATGCTGTCAAAATACCCGATCACCTGATTCATCCAGATGAACATCTCCCGTCGTTCCATCACCTGACCGGTCAACGACTGCAGCAAACGACTGATCTCCCGTTGAATGTCCTGCTGAATACGCTGGATACGGTTATTCGCCTCCACCGCTTCAAACGGCTCGGCATAGGCCGTGGCGCCACTGGCGGATGTATCATGAACCAGACAGTCTATCCGCCCCTTGAAATCCTGTCGGATCGGAATAACAAAACGACCGGAACGCCGGGTAACGATTGAGTCCATTACGATATCAGCATGACGATCCAACAGTCCTTTCAGCAGTCGGGTAATCTCCCGTTCCGCCTTTCGGGAATCCTGGTACAGCTTCTTCAACGCAGACGTGGCATCCTCCCGAACGGAACCGTCCGTTTCAAATGTCCGTTCCATCTGCCGGTCCCACTCGGGCATTTCCTCGAAGGAAACCAGATGTTCCTCCAGTGCGGGGATATCCCGGACAAACCGTTGAATACTCTTTACAATGCGGTAGTTCCGATGAAGGGTCAGTAGATCGAGGGGTTCAAGATAATTCCCCTCCGAAAAAAAATCTGGCAAATGAACATCTTGTCCACCTGCCAGATCCAATTGTCTTCCTTTGTCCAGTTGGGTCGCAACCAGCTGGTACTGTTGTTGCGCCTGTTGAATTTCACCGCTGTCAACCAAAATGGGTAAGCCAGCGACCCGATCGCGACCCTGTTCCGACTGGCAAAAGCCACTCAATTGCTCCAGGACCCTGGGGAATTCCAGTTCCTGGTATACAAAATTACTCTCCGTTAAGGCGTCTTTCAATGCGAAGCTTCTTCAACATCTTTTTGCGGGCTGCAAGAGCTTTGCGTTTTCTTTTTTCGCTGGGCTTCTCATAGTGCTGTCTCTTCTTAATTTCAGAAAGAATACCCACTTTTTCGCATTTACGCTTGAAACGTTTTAAAGCGTTTTCAAAACTCTCGTCTTCCCTGACGTAGATTACCGCCATCCAGTTTTCACCCCATTTCCTGTATATTTTCTTATGCGCACAAAACGAACGCACAAATACTCGAGTTCATTATATGGTACATCCGTCCACTGTCAAGTTGTTTCAACCGGCAAACTCACGAAAACAGATCGCTGATCCGGGACATCAATCCACCCTTTTTTGACCTTTTCTGAATCTCCCGAATTCCTTCTGCCGCCTCTTCATTGTCCGGTTCAAGGCTTAATGCGCTTTTGAAATATCGCTCGGCACTTTCCAACCGCTCATTCCTCAAATACATCTGCCCGAGCAACAGATACGGCTCAATCTGCGTGGCATCAAACTGAATGGCGGAAATCAGATTATCCTCCGCCTTTTTCTGCCACATGGGGTTACCCACCTGCAGCTTGGCAAGCTCCAGATAAAAGCGGGCATCGTGTGGATCCAACTGGATGCACCGGTTCAGCATTTCAATGCCTTCTGTAAAACGACCCTGGCTTACAAAAAAGAGCGCATCCCGGAAATGAACTTCTTTCTTACTGGTCTGACGGCCACCGGCT
>DAINNF010000166.1:0-5128 GCA_036736005.1 Acidobacteriota bacterium | reverse complement strand
CGGGAGCCCCCGGAAAGTGGTTGCCCGGCCTGCTATTTCCGACAGCATCTCGGGAAGCTGAGTGAACAGATCGGACTTGCCGGCCGCCTTCAGCGTGTTGATGAACCCGTCGATTTTCTCTGTTTGAATGCCCTCGAGGTCGTATCCCACGCTCATATTGAAGACAAACTGCGTTGGCTTCGGGTCCAGTCTGAACAGATGTTGGGTCACATGAAGCGCGATCCAGGCCTTGATATATTCGTCCAATGCCTGTTCAACGGTAAATTCTGTGGACCATTCGGTGTTGTAGCCTTCGTCCGTTGCATCGATGCAGGGCTTTTCCAGCTCCAGTTCATCGAGTTTCTGGACCGTCTTTAACTCGAAGAAGCGTCCGCCGGTGAGCCAGGCGGCAACGATGTTCTGTGCCATCTGGGTGTGGGGCCCTGCGGCCGGTCCGATAGGCAGGGCACATGGAGTATCAAAAAACGTACTGCTCCGGGAGCCGTCGGCATGGACAAAGCGGGCTTCCGAAATGCCGAAAACGCTTCGGCAGCGTGCATATTCGTTGAGGATCCAGCGGATCAGTATGGACATGGGTACAGGTGTCATTCGGTCGGACATTGTTTCTCCTCAGTTACCTCTTGTTGAATTGCGGTACGGCTCCATACCTTCGCAGTAACCGTACAAATCTGTAAACTTTATTCTACCCCAACCGGGGGGAAGGGCAAAGTGTGATCCGCATTATCCGTTCCGTTCTTCCCGGATACGGCTCAGGACTTTTTCAGGGGTGAACGGTGCGTCGAACAGACGGACGCCGACCGCGTCGAAAACGGCGTTCGCAATGGCCGGTATGGGTCCGTTGATCGCGATTTCCCCGACGGATTTGGCCCCGTACGGACCGGTTTCCTCATACGAGTCTGCCAGAATGGTCACCTGTTCAGGTAAGTCCATGGTAGTAAAGATCTTGTAGTCCCAGAATCGGGGGTTTGTCATACGGCCGTTTGCGTCAAACTTATACTCTTCCGTCAGGGCATAGGAGAGTCCGTTTACCACGGCACCCTCAATCTGACCTTCGGCGAGCGCCGGATTCAACGGCTGACCGCAGTCTGCTGCGGATACAAACTTCAATACCTGAATGCGACCGGTCTTCGTATCCACCGTGACGTCCGCGAACTGTGCGATAAACGGGGGCGGGGACTCGTTTGAAATATGGGACCCGGATGCCTGGATCTGGAACTGGTTGTGGGTATACATGGCCCACGTGCAGATTTCGCTCAGCGTGATCGTTTCCCCGTTGTTGTGGACCACGGCACGGTCCTTCAGTGTAAGCTCGGATTTGTTCCACCCCTTCATGTCATGGGCGACGGTGAAGATCTGATCGCGGATCTCTTCCGCGCAGTTCCGGACGGCTCCGCCCGAAATATAGGTGGTGGAAGAGGCGTAAGCGCCCACATCGAAGGGGGTGAGATCGGTGTCGGAGGAAAGTACGATGATATCCTCCACGGGGATGCCGAGGGTCTCCGCGGCGATTTGTGCCAATACGGTGTCCGATCCGGTACCGATATCAGTGGCGCCGATGTACAGGTTGAAAGACCCGTCTTCATTCATTTTCATGTTGGCGGCACCCATGTCGATCCGCGGAATGCCGGACCCCTGCATGGAAACACTGAGACCCACGCCCCGGAAAACACCGGGTGCCACTTCCTCTTTGCGGCCGCGCAGACCGTTCCAGTTGATGGCTTCGGCGCCCTTGTCCAGGCATTCATCCAGTCCACAGGATTTGACAATCTGCTGGACGCCTTCCGTTCCTTCTCCCAGCGCTTTGAATACGGGAGAGGTTTCCCCCTTCTTGATGTGCCACTTCTTGATGAACGCAATCAGGTCCTGACCGCATTCGCGGGCCACCATATCCAGGTGCTGATTGTAGGCAAAGTAGCCCTGGGTGGCTCCGTAGCCGCGATATGCCCCGCCGACGGGCAGGTTGGTGTATACCGTCCGGCCGATGAAATGGATGTTTTCCACTTTGTTGAACAGCGGCAGTACCTTGGCGCCGCAGTTGCTCAGGACGGTGAGAGCGTGAGAGCCATAGGCGCCCGTGTTCATCAGCGCGTCCATTCCGATAGCGGTGATGGTGCCGTCTTTCTTTGCGCCGGTTTTCAGGCGTACGCGCATGGGATGACGGGTGCGGGAAGAGATGAAGACCTCCGGACGGCTCAATGTGAGCCGGCAGGGACGTTTCAGCGTCCAGGTGGCCAGTGCCACCAGCTGTTCGAGGAAGACTTCCTGTTTACCGCCGAATCCGCCGCCGATGCGGGGCTTGATCACCCGGATTTTTTTCAGGGGAATTTCCAGCACACGGCTGACGATGCGGCGGGCATGAAACGGAACCTGTGTGGCCGTAATGATAACCAGGCGGTCCTGTTCATCCAGATAAGCCGCGGCCGTGTGGGGTTCAATGGCGCAATGGGATGCATACTGGGTGGAAAATGTATGTTCGAAAACAAAGTCCGCTTCCGCGTAACCGTTTTCCATGTCGCCGAATGAAATCTCGACCTGGGCGGCCAGATTCCGGCTTGCATCGTAGATCACCGGAATGGCCGGGTAAGCGTCATTCCCATGAAGCCGGGGAGCATCGTCATCCATTGCCTTCTCGGGATCAAAGAGAGGTTCGAGAACTTCATATTCCACGGCAATTTTCTGAAGCGCTTCTGCCAGTGCGGGCTCATTTTCTGCAACGACCATTGCCACGCGGTCTCCCACAAACCGGACGGTACGGTCAAAGAGAACAGTATCGTAAGGTGAGGGTTCGGGAAATCCCTGTCCCGCGGTGGTATGGAGGATACGTGAAACATTGCCGTGATGGAAGATACGTACCACACCGGGAACAGCTTCAGCAGCGGCCGTGTCGATGGACGCGATGCGGGCATGGGCATGGGGCGAATAAACGAGTCCGGCGATGACTGCGCCGGGAAGGTCAAAGTCATCCGTAAACCGGGCCTGTCCCTTGGCCAGGGAAACCGCATCGACTTTGCGTACTGATTTTCCGATCGTGTCAAATTTCTTCATGGGTGCTGCATCCGTTCTGCGGCCAGTTTCACCGCCTTGACAATCTTCACATATCCGGTACAGCGGCAAAGGTTTCCGTCCAGTGCCCGACGGATTTCCGCCTCGGAAGGATTCGGGTTTTGACGAAGCAAATACCATGCCGCGAGAAGCATGCCGGGTGTGCAGAATCCGCATTGAATCGCGGTTGCATCAACAAATGCTTCCTGGATTGTGGTCAATCCGTTATCGGAGAGTCCCTTAACGGTGATGACATCGGCACCCATGGCTGATCCCATCAATACCTGGCAGGAGTTGACGAGCTGTCCATTCAACAGGACCAGGCAGGCACCGCATTCACCATCCCTGCAGCCGGACTTGACCTCGGTGAACCCATGATTGCGGAGTACATCAAGCAGCGTGTCAACGGGCTCAAACCGGACCATGACCGGATTTCCGTTGATGTTCAGTTTGGTTTTCATGCGGGTCCTCCGGAAAGCTCCGTCAGTTTCCGATTCAGGGCGACGGTTGCGACTTCCTTCAGATAGCTTCCCGAGCCGTGTTTTCGATTGGGGAACGTGACATCTTCCGGTAGTGAAATGCCGGTTTCCGCGAGCCCGGATACGGGAAGCCCGGTCAGTTCGCTTTCCAGCTGGTTCAACCGGGTATACTTGCTGCTGGTACCGACCAGAACCATGCGGATTTCCTGTATGGTGTCGTCCTTGATATCAGCCAGAACCGTAATCGTAAACGCCGGATAATCCACAACAGTCCTGGTTTCACGATGATATGCGCTGTGCCACTTCTTCTTGTCGAAGGCTACGGCCGTGACCAGCGTTTGCTGGCGGTGACTGGAGTCATCGGCATACCGGGCCAGCGGAATGGTCTTTTCCTCGGTGGGGCTGACAAGTGTCACATCCGCTTCGAGTGCCAGCAGGGGACCCATCAGGTCCGACCAGACGGGGAAAGCGGCGATTCCGCCACCTACGGTAAAGCGGTTTCGAAGCGGTGTCGAACCGGCCTGCGAGAGGGATGTTACCAGAATGTGATCGGGATTTTCGTAAGAGAGGACGCGTACAACATCGTTGTAGGTGGCGATGGAGCCGATGTGAACGCGTTTATGATCCACGAGGATGTCCCGATAGGGCATGTTGGACAGGTCAATGAGGCCCTGAACCCGGCTGAGGTCCCGTTTCAGGAGAGCCGTACCGCCTCCATGAGGCAGGATGCCGGATTGGCCCAGCAAACTTCGCAAACCGCTCAGACTTTCAGGATAATACCAGCTCAACTCTGCCATTTTGCTCCTTCTTTCCGGAGTTGTTTGGGGTTCAGATATTGTGCCAGATTGTGACCATAATGACAAGCAGACAGGAGTACCCGCGGCTTCGACAATGGCATCTGCCGAAGAGAGCACGGAATCACCGGCAGAACGGGTTGTGGACGCGATCACGACTCTTTTTCAAAGTATGAACGGGTGATCCGGACAACGACCCCGCTCAGCAGCAGAAGTCCCAGCAGGTTCGGAAGCGCCATGAGAGCATTGAAAATGTCCGCCAGCTTCCATACGACTTCCAGTTTGACCGTGGTACCGACAAACACCACGATGACAAAGAGAGTCCGGTATGGCTTGACAGCCCGGTATCCCAACAGATACTCAATTGCTTTTTCTCCATAGTACGACCATCCCAGAATCGTGCTGTAGGCGAACAGGATCAGTCCGATGGAGACAATGGTATCGCCGATGCCGTCTCCAAGCATGCCGGCAAATGCGATGGAAGTCAGGCCCGCACCGTTTTCCGGACCGGTCCAGACACCGGAGAGCAGAATAACCAGACCGGTCATGGAGCACACCACAATAGTATCGATAAAGGTCTGGGTCATGGATACCAGGGCCTGGGTGACCGGATGACGGGTCTGTGCCGCGGCGGCAGCGATGGGGCTCGAACCCAACCCGGATTCGTTGGAGAAAATTCCCCTTGCGACGCCGAACCGGATGGCCTGCTGGACCGTTGCACCGAGAAACCCACCTGCGGCGGCATGGCCTGTGAACGCGGATCGGAAAATCAGGGCAAATACCGCGGGGAGTCTGTCTGCGTGTAGCAGCAGA
>DAINNF010000165.1:0-5184 GCA_036736005.1 Acidobacteriota bacterium | reverse complement strand
CCGACCGCCAGGTTGGGCATGTCCCGTGTCAGGGACGGATAGGTATGGGTGAGCCCCTGTGGTTCCAGTACCCGGGCTTTCATTTCTTCGTATACACCGTTTCCGGTGATCTTCTCGATCAGCATGCCGATCAGAAGATAGTTGGTGTCGGAATACGCCCATCCCTTGCCCGCTTCATGCACCGGCTCATCGTCAAACACATAGGAAAACCGGTCCTTATACGTCCAGACCTTGTCCGGATTCTCCGCGACGGCCGCCCAGACTTCCGGTTTCATGGCATACCGCGGCAGACCGGTGGTGTGCTGCAGGCACATCGCCACCGTGATTTCATCCATATTGGGCAGCCGGTTCAGCCATTCCACTTCCGACAAATGGTCTATGATACGGTCGTTCAGGTTGACACGGCCTTCATTCACCAGCTGCATGAGCACGGCCACGGCATAGGTCTTGCCGATACTGCCCGAGAACAGCGTGTGATCCACGGTCATGTTTACCTGTTCTTCCCTGTCGGAAAATCCGCTGGCATAGGACTGCTGGGTGCCGTCCGGATAGATGATAGAAAAACACAGGCCCGGTATTTCATTCTCCTGGACCAGTTGACTCAGCACGTTTTCGACGCGGTTGTCCTTTGTCTGTTCGGTTTCAGATTGCTGCGGATTGCAGGCGGTCAAGCAGAGGATCAAACCGAGCAAACCCCAAATTGCTTTTCTCATTCTGATTTCTCCCTTTTCAAAATATAGCGTTTTGTTTCAGATCGTTCCATGTTCTGTGAACCACAATGTGCCTCTACTCGAATCCGTCAGAAAGACGGAACTCCGCAAACGTTTCAACCGCTTGTGTCTTTGATGGCAGCAGCGCAATCCGGACGGAGCAGGATGTCAGATCATACATGGTATGGAACAGTGTCCGGTCCAGTTCGGTCTTACTGTCGTCGTGAACATAGACCTGCGCGTTAATGTCTTTGATGGTGTCTTTCACCGCCGGGAAAAGGTGGGCATCAATGGCTTTTCCGAGTATGTCGTACCGGTCCATACCGTTTTCACTGGCCCGGCTCTTCATCTGTTCCAACAGGACCGGATCGTTCAGCCGATTCAACTGGAAGTTTGTGATCCGGAAGGGGGCCTCCGGGTTCGCATGGACCAACACTTTCCCTCTGCCATCCGGTGCATATTCGAAGGCAAACGCCTTTCCGCTCTTGTCCGCCACCAGCAGGTGAACCGGAACGGCTGCGTGATAGTGTTCCATCTGTCCAAGCGCTGCTATGGCTTCTTCGGCGGTTGCGCAATTGTCCAGCAGGTACTGGATGGGCAGGAATTCGTTGAATCCACGTCGCGTCTGCATCGTTGCGCTGGAGCCGTGATCGTGTCTGGTATCGGCATCGGCCAGATGAATCACGGCCAGTCCCCGGTCATTGATGCCTTCCATGCTCAGGCCGAATACATCAAAGCAGAATAGTGATAACGATGCGTAGCCGGTTTCCGGTTTCATTTCTATCACATATGTATGTTTGAAGGGGAATGATTCCAGATCCCGGTAGTTTGCCGGGATCGGGAAATCCAGGTTGCGGCTGATGGTGCCACTCCCGTGGCGCATCAGGGATGGGGGGTAATAAACAGCCGAACATCCCGTGTCACCCAGGGGTCTGCCGAAACAACTGAAATCGTGGCTGTAGGCGTGCAGCGGTACCCCATAGGCTTCGGCGAAGCCATGCATCCGTTCAATATGTTGCGGATAATGCTGCTCCAGGTAGTCAACCTGCTCTTTCAATATCTCGGGCTTGACCTTGGCCGTCTTATCAATGCGGTGATTCTCCCGCGCCAGCTTTCCCAGTTGAAATCCGATTTCCCGATCGGAGCCTTCCAGCTTCAAATGGTACAGGTATATGTGGTTCTGATAATTACTGATTTCATTCAATGTCATGAGACCTCCGTTCTGTTCCGGACTGGCGGGTTGATCCGCTGTGCTGTCCATCCAGTTCGGGACAGCCGTTTGTGCGCGGTTTATTCAGTCTGTTTTTGTTGCGATTACAGCCATTTCGGTTGATTCGGGATCGTATGCATCGCCCGCTACATTTGCGTGGAATGAATGAATCTGCAAACCGCACGACTGAAACTCCTGTTCCAGGCTCGTTCTGTCAAAGCACTGCATCCAGTTGTAGATTCTCCGAACTTCATCGGGCAGTACAATGGTGTACTGGTCCAGAATCAGGAGTTCCGGTTCATACTTGAATGTGTTGACAAAGGCATAATAATCTTCCGCTGACCAGAAACCGTCCATCTGGTTGTACTCATAACCGGCGGCTTCTTCCCGCTGGTTGAACATGTTCAATGTATACACGTCCAGCAGGATAGCGCCACCCGGTTTCAGCAGCGAATGGAAACGGGACAGCAGGTGTTTCCGTTGAGCGGGGCTGAGAACGGTATAGTCGCACATGATCATGATAATCAGATCAAACCGGTCAGTGGTTTCGAAATTCAGGTAGTCCTCCAGCACATAGTTGACTGGCAGATTTTCAGTTGCCGCCGCCTGTTTCGCGTACCGGATGGAGTTTTCCGAGAAGTCGATGCCGGTTACCCGTGCACCGGTTCGGGCGAGACGGATGCTGTAGAGACCGGGTCCACATCCGAAGTCCGCCACGGCAGTTCCGTTGCTGAGGTCAAAGCGTTCGGCAATCCATGCGGTTGATCGTTCGATGAACGGGTGGTTCCGGGACGCCGCGTCAATCGTATCATTCAGGTGATAGTTCAGCATGTTTGCTGCAATATGCGGGTCCGTCCACAGTTCTTTTGCCGTGTAGTATTGGAACGGTTCGGGACGCACATTGAGGTCCTGCATAAATTTGTAGATGTTCATGTTGTTCTCCATGATTGTCCGTTAAACGGCATCCAGATAGGGTAACCGGTAAGATGTGTTATTGCTCAGTTTGAGACCTTTGTGTTGCGGTCCCAACGGGTGCGGGGTAAAGCGGGTACACCGCTTCGGTACGTTCGGCGCTCCTGTAGCTTTACGTATCGGAGGGAAAAAGTTTTCGAAAGCGATTCTTCGGACCGCTCTGGTTAACTGGCGGCAAACATGAAAATCTTCTTCACGATGCGGAAAATGCCACCCAGGAACACCATGATACCCACGAACCCGAACAGCAGTCCCATGCCGAACGGCAGATAACTCATAAACGTGGTGCCGGGTTCCAGTACGGATATGTAGGGTTCGTCCGGATTATAGTAAACGGTGGCATTGCTGCCCTTTGGATATTTGTTGACCATCCGGTACGCTCGTTTTGAACTGGAGCTGGAATAGTCACCGGCCGTAATCCGACTGGAGGTGTACGATTTGCCATCCACTTCGTATTTGTAGCTTATGCTGGCTTCATAAACTGTCGAGGTTTTCTTTTTGGATCCGCTTCCGGAAGTGGAGCGATGAGAACTGACGTCGGATGACAGAATGGTGCCCGTAACACTGGGCCAGTTTTCACTGGCTTTCGCTTCCTGCAGCATACCGTACCCCCAGTAGCTCAGACCGATACCCGCACCCAGGAAAATGATTCCGAAAATCAGGTTCTTCATGGATCCCCCTTTTTTAGCCGGTGTGACCGCGGGTGGAATTCCCCCTCGTCGCGGTTTCCCCGGCATGTATCGTTGAATTGTTCCCAGTATACCACGGGAGGGACATCGTCGTGATACCATGAAGAAAACATGTGGGAGGCGATATGCCGTACCTGATCAAGGCACCGTCTATTGTGACGGCTGCGGGAAATAAACCGAAGCGGATTGAGGAATTTATCGGACGTGTCAACACGAAGGACGAACAGGTGTCTGTGGCCCGGATGACCAGTCCGGCGTTCTGGGAGGAACCGGGGCAAACCCCGGAATTCCGGGAGATTACTGTTGTTCTGAAAGGCACGCTCCGGGTGGAGCACAAGAAGGGGTCCATCGAGGTGACCGAGGGACAGGCGGTGATTGCCGAACCGGGTGAATGGGTGCGGTACAGTACACCGCATCGAGGCGGCGCGGAGTATATTTCTGTCTGCCTGCCGGCTTTTTCACCGGACACCGTGCACCGGGATTAGCAAAACGGTTTAGTCGCAACAAGAGCAGTCCGGTTCCGTGCCCTTCAGCTTTCCTTTGACAATGGCATAGGCACACCCGACGCCGCTCTGCACGCTGATAGCCGAAACCGGACAGTTGAGGGCGCAGGCGCCGCATTCCATGCAGGCATCCCGGTCAACAACGTCCGCTTTGCTGTCCGTCAACCGGAACACCCGGTGCGGACAGACTTCTACGCATCGGCCGCACCCGATGCAGGTACCCCGATCCAGTTTCAGTGAAGCCACGTCCTTCAGATAACGCAGACTCATAACAGCCATCCTTTGATGATGATGCCCAATGACAACAGCAGCCCGACGGCTGCGGTAACCCCCAGTGGTATGGTCGCCTTTCCCAGTTCCCGCTGCACGCCGGATAGTGACGTAAACGTGGTGGAGCCGGTGAAATTCAATGCCATCCAGGATACCAGTGGCGGAAATACCAGCAACCGGACGCTCTGCCAGGCAGGTGCAGCCGGTGTGAACAGCAGCAGGGCATCATACAGAAATCCCAGCAGCAGTCCATTCAGAGCGAATGACCGGAAAGGGAGCACCGGCAGCAGTATGGGAAAGACCACAGTTCCCATCAAAATGGTTCCCAGAAATTCAAGCATCGCGACCAGTACCGAAGTGAATGTATTCCCCGGAAGCCAGGCCGTACTCCCCGCAATCAGGACAGGTAGCAAGGCATACTTCAGGGCGTGAACCAGATCTATGGGGATCACGGCGAGCCGCTCACGCAGAGTGAACGTTACCGTTCGCATGAATTCATCCGCCATCATGTGATTGTCCAGGTACTCCGGCAGGTCCGCCGCCCGTACCGGACCGTAGCGGACAATGAAACCCGTTTCCACCCGTACCTCGTGTGCGGCGACACCGGGTGCTCCCAGTTGGGGAACCACCAGGTTTCGATGACTGACCACCTTTTCCAGCCTGTGCTTGCGGACGCGCTTTATCAGTTCTTCGGTGCCGAATGTTTTCTTGCCTGCCGCGCACCACACGTTGACACCGTGTGTATTCAGCACCAGTATCCAGGCATTGCGCCCGGTCAGTTCACGGCGCAGCATATCCAGAGAGAGCTTGTAGTTGGCGGTTACCAGGAC
>DAINNF010000164.1:0-5276 GCA_036736005.1 Acidobacteriota bacterium | reverse complement strand
GCGATCAGGTCACCCCGGTAGATCAGACCGATCCGGTTGCAGTATTCGGCTTCATCCATGTAATGGGTGGTGACAAACACCGTTACTCCTGCCGCGGACATATCGTAAATCAGGTCCCAGAACTGACGACGGTTTTCCGGATCAACTCCCGAAGTCGGCTCGTCCAGGAACAGGATTTCCGGCTCATGCATCACCGCGGTTCCCAGCGCGAGCCGCTGTTTCAGTCCGCCGGGCAGCAAACCGGTTCGGGTATCACGCCGGTCGGTCAAACCGGCCATGTCCAGCACCCATTCTTTTCTCTGGCGCTGATGTTCGGGTTCAATGCGGTAAATACCGCTGAAGAAATCGATGTTTTCTTCCACGGTCAGATCGTCGTACAACGAAAATTTCTGGCTCATGTACCCGATGCGGGTCTTGATCTTTTCCGTTTCCGTCATGACGTCCAGTCCGGCCACCGTGCCTTCGCCCCCCGTGGGACGCAGAATACCCGTCAGCATGCGGATGGTGGTGGACTTGCCCGCACCGTTGGGACCGAGAAAACCGAATATCTCACCCCGTTTTACATCAAAACTGATGCTGTTTACGGCAACAAAATCGCCGAAGCGCCGTTCCAGCTCCCGTACCGTGACCGCAATGTTATTGGTGCCGTTTTCAGGACTCATGCTGCACCTCTTGTGAACCGGTCCGTTCAATGAACACGTCTTCCAGCAACGGTTCCATCTCCCGGCTACTCTCCACATGGACGCCTGCATCCGAAAGTGCTCCCGTGACCCGAGGTCCGATGGATACCGGGTCGGCGGTCAGGATATGCACCCGGTTGCCATACAGGCTGATGTGCAACCCGGGGAACCGGTCTGCCAGCACGTCCCGCGCAGTACGCACATCATCCAGGGTCAGTTCCAGCACCCGGGCACCGACTGAATCCTTCACCTGATCCGGCGTGCCCACGTCCAGGATGTGTCCCTTGTGCATCAACGCCAGACGGCTGCACCGTTCCGCCTCGTCCAGGTACGCCGTGGAGAAGAAAATGGTGACGCCGTCTTTCAGCAGGGAGTAGAGAATCCGCCAGAAGTCACGGCGCGAAACCGGGTCCACCCCGTTGGTAGGTTCATCCAGAAACAGCACCTTGGGCGTGTGGACCAGCGCGCAGGCTAATCCCAGTTTCTGTTTCATTCCGCCGGAAAGCTGACCGGCCAGGCGGTCCCGGAACGGGGTCAGGTTGCTGAAGCCCAGTAACCGTTCGTACCGTTCAGCCCGAACTTTCCGTGGGACTTCATAAATGTCCGCATAAAATGCCAGGTTTTCCATGACGGTCAGATCCCGGTAGAGACCGAACCGCTGGCTCATGTAACCGATCTGTTCCTTCAATCCTTCCGGGTCATCCGTTATGGAAATGCCCGCAACGGCAGCAGTGCCCGACGTCGGTTCCATGATGCCGGTCAACATGCGCATGGTGGTGGTTTTACCCGCCCCGTCCGGACCCACCAGTCCGAAAATTTCTCCTTCGGCAATGTCCAGGTTCATCCGGTCCACTGCTTTGAGTTCCCCGAAGCTTCGGGACAGGTCGCGTATCTCAATCGCGTTCATGGATGGTCCGTCACAGTTGAATCACGCCGTCCGCCGGCATACCGGGTTTCAGGGCAAGATCGGGATTGTCTACCGTCACCTTGATCCTGTAGACCAGTTTCACCCGTTCTTTCCGGGTCTGCACCATCCGGGGGGTGAATTCGGCTTCGTCCGAAATATAGGTGATCGTCCCGGTAAATGTGCGGTCCGGCCAGCTGTCGGTGGTGATGTCGACTTTCTGACCCAGCTTGATCCGTCCAAGATCCTGTTCCGCAACGTATGCCCGGAACCAGACATGCTCCAGGTCGGCCACCGTAATAACCGGGGTTCCCGGATTCACATATTCACCGGGTTCCACCGGATCGGTCAACACCATACCGGAAAGGGGCGATGTCAGCGTGGTATAGCCAAGGCGAACCTGAACCAGCGCGACAGCTTCTGTTGCCGCCTTCAGCCGGGCCCGGGCCTGGTCCAGTTTCTCTTTACGGGGACCCTTTTCCAGCCGGGAAAGCTGTTTTCTGGCTTCTGCCAGTCGGGACTGCGCGATCCGCTCCGCCGCTTCAAGATGATCATACTCCTGACGGGAAATCACATCTTTGTCCAACAGCTGCTGACCCCGCTCAAAGTCTCCGGATACCCGGTCCAGATCCGCTTCCAACGTGTGGACCCGTTCTCTGGCCGCCTCGATGTCTTCGGTCCGGAATCCGTTTTCCAGCTCGTCCAGGACCGCCTCTGCCGCAGCCTGCTCGGACTGGCGAAGCGCCAGTTCACGCTCCAGTTCCGCGCGGTCCATCCGGGCAACTGTCTGTCCCTCTTTCACCCGATCGCCTTCATCCACCAGTCGTTCCGTCACCGTACCGGGTATCCGGAAGCTGACATCCGCCTCGGTAACCTCGATGGAGCCGGACACCCGGATTCTGCCCTCTTCGGGCCGGTCCAGCCATCGCGTAATACCCCACGCAGCCAGTGCCACGACAATAATCACAATCGGTATCAGTTTCTTCATGCCTTGCCTCCAGCGTTGTTCAATTCATTCGGGTGTATGTCAAGGGAACGGAGTACCCGGTCCTCCAGTTCCCGGCTCAGTTCAACCGCACCGGGTGCACCCAGTTGCTGGAACAGATCCCGCAATCTGGGCACATGTTCCCGAACCGGCTCGGTCATCCGGAACATCAGGGAAAATCCCATCACCATCAAATGCACCACAAGCGGGGAAGTTCGGATAAACAGACCCTGCCGGTATCCCCGTTCCAGGATTCCCGCCACAATGCCGAACAGCCGCTCCAGATCCTCCCCCAGTTCAGGGGGGAAATTCTCGGCGGCACTGGCAAACTCCCGCATGAGAATAGGTGCGATATGTTTCTTTCCGTTTACCGCCTGTACAATGGAACGCACATAGAGGCGCAGCTGCTCCCGTGGATCGTTCACCGATTCCACCCGCCGCTGCAGCTGCTCGGAAACGCCCCGTATCATCCGGCGTACCACCTGCAGATACAGATCACGCTTGTTGCCGATGTGATAGTAAATTGTGGCCTTGTTGACGCCTGCCGCCTCTGCGATCCGGTCTACACGTGCCCCGCCGAACCCATGGTCGGCAAATTCGGCCGCCGCCGCATCGAGAATGGCACGGATGGTCCGTTCCGCATCCCGTTTTGGTTCCTGCTGTTCCATCTCATCCTCCAGTTTAACCATCCGGTTTAACTAACCGGTTAGTTAATTCCTGATTCAGTTTAGTCCCCCTCCCCCGGCCTGTCAAGGGGAAGGGGACAGAAAGTGGGAGTGGGAGATTGAGATTAAGTTTGAGATTGAGGTTAAGATTCAGCCTGAGCTTGAGATTGAGATTGAGTCTGAGCAGGGAGAAGAAACACAAAGTCGCAAAGACACAAAGACACAGAGGAACGGTACTACACAAGACCACGGAGAATGTGAGTTGCGAGAAGAACGGATATCCGAATCTCCTGCTTAAGCTCAAACTTAAACTCAACCTTAGTCTTTGCGGCGCAACTGCGGAGAATGCTCCCTCGGCTGCGAAGCAGCCATACCGATCCGCCATCGGACGTGATCGGGAGGCTACCGGATCAACTGCGTAGGAATTTTGTCTCCTAGCAAAGCGTGATCTCTTCAAGCAGCACGGCAACACTGGCGAGGACTTTTCGCGCGGAGGCAAGGCGGAATCCGACAAGCCGACGGAGCGTACACGAAAACGTACGTGAGTAAGGGTTGTTGGATTTCAACACAGCATTCCGTCGAAAAGAACCGCCAGTTCATGCATATGCTAATATGTGTGTAATACTGAACAACAAAGGGGGTAGTCGATGGCGCATCATACCGTCAAGAACGGATACCACACACTCACCGACCGTCTCAACCGCTTTCCCCAGGGCGCCCCACCCAGCGACCTGCTCTATCAGATCCTGGGCATTCTCTTCAGCGAAGAAGAAGCACGCCTGGTGGGCCTGTTGCCCATCAAACCCTTCACCGCGAAGCAGGCCGCACGCGCCTGGAAAAAGACTGAAGCGGAAGCACAGAAAGCACTTGATGAACTGGCCTCCCGCGCCCTGCTGGTGGACATGGTGTCCGAAAGAAGCGGAAAGACGCAGTATGTGCTCCCGCCACCCATGGCCGGTTTCTTCGAATTCGCCCTGATGCGGATCCGCGACGACATCGACCAGAAACTGCTGTCCGAACTCTATTACCAGTACATTACCGTGGAGGACGATTTCATCAAGGCCCTGTTCACCGACGGCGAAACCCAGTTGGGACGGACCTTTGTCAACGAGCAGGTACTGTCCGAGGACAACGCGCTCTATGTGCTGGACTATGAGCGGGCCAGCCAGGTGATCCAGACTGCCTCTCACATCGGCGTGGGCATGTGCTACTGCCGCCACAAGGCGGAACACCGGAATGAGGCCTGCGACGCCCCCATGGATATCTGCATGACGTTCAATACGTTGGCGGCGTCCCTGACCCGAAGCGGTTTCGCCCGTACCATTGATGTCGCCGAATGCATGGACCTCCTGGATCTGGCCCAGGAACACAACCTGGTCCAGTTCGGAGAAAATGTCCGGGAAGGTGTCAGCTTCATCTGCAACTGCTGCGGGTGCTGCTGTGAGGCCATGATCGCCCAGCGCAGGTTCGGGATCATGAACCCGGTGCATACCACCAATTTTCTGCCGGTCATCAAAGAGAGCGAATGTACCGGATGCGGCAAGTGTGTGCAGGTATGCCCGGTGGAAGCGATGACCCTGACATCCGCCAACGACCCGTTGAAGCCGAAACGGACAAAGGCCCGCCTCAACAAAGACATCTGCCTGGGTTGCGGAGTCTGTGTACGGGCATGTCCCACCAATGCCCTGTCCCTGGTGTCACGGGAGCAGCGGGTCATTACACCGGTAAACAGCACCCACAAAGCGGTGGTGATGGCGATCGAACGGGGCAAGCTGCAGAACCTGATATTCGATAACCGGGCTTTTGCCAGTCACCGGGCCATGGCAGCCATCCTGGGGGTGATCCTGAAACTGCCCCCCATCAAGCAGATCATGGCCTCGAAACAGATGAAGTCGCATTACCTGGACCGGTTGATTCAGAAATTCTCCAACTGACAAGGCCGTTACGGCTCGGTACTCCCGCGCTCCGTGCTCCCGTGCTTGGGACCCACCAGCAGAACACCGGCCCGGTCCACCCGTTCGAACAACGGATATATCGCCTGG
>DAINNF010000163.1:0-5377 GCA_036736005.1 Acidobacteriota bacterium | reverse complement strand
GCTTCATACCGGCACACAGCTGTCTTACGGCAGACCTGTATGACCATTATCGTACGCCCGCCGGCAACCGGATCGGACGGATCAACAGCGTGACCCTGCGCAGCTAGCCCGTAACGTTACTGCCTTCAAACAGTGCCCGGGTTTCATCGTGGAAAAACGTCCACAAGGTGTAAATTCCCAGTGCTGTACCCACCGGGATCCCCGGCAGGTTGAAAATCCCGACAATGATCAGCACGATACGACCCCAGTTGCGGTACTTCAGTGTTCCAATCGCACCGATAATACCCGGTATGGACAGTACGGCGAAGAGGCCGACAAAGAACACCGCTACGCCGGACGTCACGAGCCGGGCTGTTTCGTCACCGGACACCGCGCCGCCGATGACCATCATCAGTGCCAGCCCCAGCCCCAACAGGAGACCCAGAATACTGAAAATCAGGTGAAGAATCGCCACGATCTGAACATGAGTCTTCATGTTTCTATCCTCCTTCCTGTTTGCGGAAAAATATGGATGATTCACCCTTCATCATAACATGGTCAAACGTAACCTTTCGCATCCGGTTGCATCCTATCCGGGTATGTGTGATAGCATGCATATGCTGATGAAATGATATGGGAGCGTGAAGATGAAACTTCTCCTGACGCTGGGCAGCATCGCCATTGGCGCCGGTGGCGGGTATGCCTACTACAAGTTGATCGGCTGCCGCGGCGGTTGAGGCATCACCAATAACGCTTGGTCAAGCGTTCTGTATGGTGCCCTGCTGGGTTTCTTGCTGCTGCAGCCTGCCGTGGACAACCTTGCCCGAAAGTGGCAACTGAAAAAAGAACCCGTTGCTGATACCCGTCCGCAACCGGAATCCGGCAAAAAGGTGGATCCGCCCGGTTCCGGTTCCCTGAAATAACCGCCTTCAACACCCACCCCTCCAGCAACATTCACCTCCAACCCCTGCCTTTTTTACCCCCAATCCGGATCCTGAACGGGACTCCATCTTTGGAACCAGTCCGGTTGGGTTTTCCATTTGGCCAGATGCAGATGTTGACAAATAGAATAAAAGTGCTAATATATCTATTACTTGACAAACCTGAAAAGATTGGCGGACCGCTTCGGGCGGTCAAAGGGGGGCCACATGAAACGAAAAAGAGGGTTGTACTGTATCCTGGCGACGTGTGTGCTGATATCCGTCAGCGCATGGGCCGCATCCGGATCACAGGTAAAGGGAACCAAAAAATACGAGGATTTTCAGAAACCAAAAGTCTGCGGGGCTTCCTGTCACCTGGATTTCTACCGCCAATGGGAACAGGCCATGATGTCTCAGGCCTACACCCACCACTGGGATGAAGTGGAATACTTCAAGCTGGCGGTTCCGCATGGTGAACAGGACCCGGCATTCAAAGAGGTG
The DNA here is from genome assembly GCA_036736005.1 of Acidobacteriota bacterium. Lineage (GTDB taxonomy): Bacteria > Acidobacteriota > Holophagae > Thermotomaculales > Thermotomaculaceae > DAINNF01. Next base: position 3,977 of record DAINNF010000163.1, on the reverse strand, counting down.
GCGGACGGTTGCAACGGGTGTCATACACCCATCGCCTACATGGCGGGCGATGTGCCGCCACCGAAACCGGAGGAAAACAGCCGGGCCAATGAATCGGTCTCCTGCGATGTATGCCACACCATTACGGGATTCGAGGGGGACGTTCCGTTCAACTTCAACTATGTGAGCGAACCCGGGCCCACCAAGTACGGCCCGAGAGACGCGACCGATTCACCGGAACACAAACTGGTGAAATCCGATTTTCTCTCCAAGCCGGAATTCTGCGGCACCTGCCACAACGAAAAAGACCCGTTCGGCATCTGGGTGAAGTCCACCCAGTTGGAGTGGGCCGAAGGTCCATACGCGAAAGAAGGGGTGCGGTGCCACGACTGCCACATGACCCATACCGAAGGCAAAACCGCAAAGATGGGGAAAACCTATCCCGATGCCTGGCAGCATCTGTTCCACGGTGCCCATGACCCGGGCAAGGTACGGGGAACCATTGAATTGAGAATCCACCCCGACCTGCGTGAAGCGGAGCCGGGAGATCCGGTCCGTTTTACGGTGGTGTTGTTCAACCAGAAAACCGGACACAAGTTTCCCACCGGATCCGTGGAGGACCGCATTGTCTGGCTGCATGTGGAAGCCACCGACAGTGCAGGCAACGTCTACCACCTTCCGGTGGACCCCAAGGGGTTTGAAGGGGAGGAAACCACCATCGCTGCCGACGTTCTCGCCTATCAGGACATGGGAATCGGACTGGGCGACCCCGACTTCAAGGGTGTCCAGCGGGACGGTGTTCCGGTTGGAGACCGGATCTTCCGCATGGCCTATTTCGATCCGCAGGGACGGATGACCATTCAGCAATGGAACACCAAGAGCCTGGGTGTGGACTATCGGATCGGCCCCCGGGAAACCAAGACCGAGACCTTTACCTTCACCCTTCCCTGGGAAGTGGCGCCCGGGACCATGACGGTAAAAGCCGTGTTGAACTATCAGAAACTGGTTAAACCGGTTGCCGATTTCCTGGGGGTACCCGAGGAGGCGGAAATCGTCCATGTCAATGACCACCAGACCACAATTGAGATCTTTGACTAAGGGGGAACGAATGAAACGCGCAATTCTGTTCATGACTTTTCTGGGTTTAGCGGGCACGCTGTTTGTACAGCCGGCCCGGGCCATTCCCGCATTTGCACGAAAATACCGGCTTTCCTGCAAAACCTGCCATGCACCGTTCCCGCGACTGAAACCGTACGGCGAGGAGTTTGCCGGGAACGGGTTCGTTCTGCCGGACGAGCCGGCTCCCCGGTACTATGTGGATGCGGGAGACGACCAGCTGTCCCTGATCCGGGATCTTCCCTGGGCATTCCGTCTGGAGGGATTTGTTACCTATAACGAGGGGGACAGCAGCAAACTGGACTTCACCTCTCCCTACCTGCTGAAGTTCATGTCCGGTGGGGAAATCCTGCCGAACGTGTCCTATTACTTCTATTTCTTCATGAACGAACGGGGAGACGTGGCCGGGCTGGAAGACGCCTTCATCATGTTCAACGATGTCCTGGGTTCGGGCATAGACGTAACCCTGGGCCAGTTCCAGGTGTCCGATCCGCTCTTCAAACGGGAACTTCGCCTCACCTACGAGGACTATTGGATCTATAAACCCCGCCCCGGAGAATCCGGAAGCAGCCTGACCTACGACCGTGGATTGATGTTCAGCTACGGCACCGAACACGGGACCGATTTTGTGTTTGAGATTCTGAACGGCAACGGCATTGACCCGGCCGACGAATACCACAACTATGATACCGACAAAGACAAGAACTTTCTCGGGAGAATCTCGCAGGGAATCGGAGACCATTTCCGGGTCGGTGCCTTCGGCTATACCGGCACGGAAAACCAGGGAATGCTGGAAAACGACATCACCATGGCCGGTATCGACGCCAGCGTCACATTTGATCATTTTGAATTGAACGTGCAGTACCTGAACCGTGAAGACGACAACCCGTATTTCATCAATGACCAGCCCGCGGATATTGAAACGGACGGCGGTTTTGCCGAACTGATCTATCTGCCCCAGGGTCATGACAGCAAGTGGTATATGGTGGGACTGTACAACTGGGTGGACTCCGATCAGGATGATCTGGACTACGGATCCGCCACCGTTCATTACGGCTATATGCTGCGCCGCAATTTCCGGGTTACCGCGGAAGTCACCTGGCTCTTTGACGGCCCGTATGAAGACCATATGCGGGTGGTGCTGGGATTCGTCACGGCGTTCTGATCCGATTTATCAACGGAAACAATGAGACGGGGCCTTCCACGGCCCCGTTTTCTTTTACTGCTTCTTTCCCCGCAGCCAGGCGGGATAGAGGCCGGGTCTGCGGTCCTGCATAAACAGCTGTTCGGCAGGCGCTTCCCGGATGGCCTCCAGCTCGATGTCACAGTACAGGACCTCATCGGTGCCGTTACCCGCACGGGCAATCACCTCGCCACTGGGGTCGCAGACGAAGGATTCTCCCGAAAAGGTCAGCACCGCTTCCTTTCCCACCCGGTTGCACAGCGCGGTAAAATAACCGTTCTGGAACGCCGTCACCCGCATTTCCGCTTCATAGAGACCCTCCGGCCACTCCCCTTCGGCTCCCGCCTGGGGAATGATCACCAGTTCCGCACCCTTCAGTTTCAGGGCCCGCATATATTCCGGATAATGCCGGTCGTAGCAGATGGCCACACCGATCCGACCCGCCGCGGTGTCAAAGACCGGCACACCCAGGTCGCCCGGCGCATAGTAGTGGCGTTCATGAAAACCCGCATAGTCCGGGATGTGGACCATCCGGGTGCGTCCCGAAAGGGTACCGTCCGCGTCAATCACCGGCGAACAATCGTAACAGACATGGCCTTCCCGTTCATAGAGGTTCATCACCACCACCACACCCAGTTCCCGGGCTTTCTCCTGAAACCGCTCCGTCACAGGTCCCGGTACCGGTTCGGCCAGGTCCACCGGGTTCTCTTTCGGCATCCGCTGGGGATAAAACGGTTCCAGCGCCAGCTCGGCGTAGCAGACCAGTTTCGCCCCATTTGCCGCGGCCGTTTCCAGGGCTTGCAGGCCCCGTTTCAGGTTGTCTTGTTTATCCGGTGTCGCATGCTGCTGAACCAGTGCAATCTTCATTCAATTATCCTTTCACCGCGGATGGGTGTTTTCCAATTACAGAAAAATGTCTTCCCGGTATCTCTCCACCGCTCCGGTGTCCGCCGCCCGGCGGAACAACTCCAGCAGCGCCGTACGCCCGGTTTCTCCCAGGTCGATGGAATAGTCGTTTACATACAGATCGATATGGGCGTCGATCACGGCCTGGTTCAGTTCCTGTGCATGTTCCCGTATAAACGGATAGGCGGCGGACCGCCGTTTGAAGGCATGCTCCACCGATGCCCGCAGTGCCCGGTCCACGATCCGGCCGGCATCCATCATGTCCCGTCTCACGGCGATACAGCCCAATGGAATGGGATGTCCGGTGGTGTCCTCCCACCATTCACCCAGGTCCATGATCTTACGAAGCCCCCTGAACCGGTAGGTGAACCGGGTTTCGTGGATGATCACACCGGCGTCCACCTTCTCATCCAGAATGGCCTGCTCGATATCCGAAAACAGCATGGGCACCAGGTTGGTGGCATCCGGACAGCAGGAGGCAAACAGCAGGGCCGCAGTGGTGTTTCGGCCTGGAATGGCAATCCTGGCATCCTTCAGATCTTCCCGTTTCAGAGGTTTCCGGCTGATCACCAACGGACCGCATCCCCGTCCCAACGCCGCACCGGCGTGGAGGATGACATACCGGTCCGCCAGTTGAAATGCCGCATAGCAGGACAGCTTGGTCACGTCGGTTTCCCCGTTGAATGCCCAGCCGTTCAACTCCTCGATATCGCCGATCCGGATATCGTAGGGCCAGGGCAACGGAATCGCACCGGAAACAAGACCAAAAAACATGAAGGTGTCATTGGGACAG
>DAINNF010000162.1:0-5408 GCA_036736005.1 Acidobacteriota bacterium | reverse complement strand
ATGAAGCGGTTTCACGTCAAAGACATGATTATCGGATTTCTGCTCGGGGCACTGGTCATTATGGGATTGGGGATGGCGGCAAAGCCGGATACAAAAGAGACGTTCTCCACCATGATCGATCTGGGGAATGATCACTATTACATCATGACCAATGAGCGCTTGTACCATGTGAAAATCAAGTATGACCGGGTGATTGACACCAGTAAAGTGGCGGAAATCAAAGACCTGCACCGGGACGTTGTGGTCCGGTACGATTGACAATATGATACGGATTGAAAAACCTGAAAGGGGAGTCGGATGAACGTTGTGGCATTCAACGGCAGTCCGCGAAAAGACGGAAACACGGCACGGCTGTTGAACACCGTCATGGCGGAACTGGAAAAGCACGGGATTGAAACCCGGATGATGCAACTGGGTGGTACAAGCATTCACGGTTGTACCGCCTGCATGAAATGTTTTGAGAAGAAGGACAGCCGGTGCGTGATCCAGGGGGATCAGGTCAACGATTGTATTGAAGCAATGTGTAAGGCCGACGGGATGCTGATCGGGTCGCCCACTTACTTCGCCAATGTCTCGACCGAAGTCAAAGCACTGATTGACCGGGCGGGGATGGTGGCCATTGCCAATGGCCGTCACTTGAGACGAAAAGTGGGGGCCGCGGTGGTGGCGGTGCGACGCGCCGGTGCGGCAACGGCATTTGATGCCATTAACAAGTTTTTTTTCATCAACGAAATGATTGTTCCGGGATCAATCTACTGGAACCTGGGGATCGGGCGCCTGCCGGGAGAGGTCTCGGACGATGAAGAGGGGCTGAACACCATGCGAACACTGGGCGATCATATGGCCTGGTTGCTCCGGAAGATCCATCAGGATTGATGGTGCTGCCCTATCTTCTGTCCGGTATCACGTTCGGGTTTGCGGCTGCTGTTCAGCCGGGTCCGCTCCAGACATTCTTTGTTTCCAGAACCTTGACGTCCGGCTGGCGGAAAACCTGGCCGGCGGCATTTGCACCCATCTGCAGTGACGCACCCATTGCATTTCTTGCCGTGCTGGTATTGAGCCGAATTCCGGGTGGGCTGATATTCGTTCTCCAACTGGCTGGCGGCGTATTCCTGCTTTACCTGGGATGGAACGCGTACCGGAACTGGCGTTCGAATGCTCAGGAAATGGAATCCAAACCGGTCTCCCGTTCCCGTAGCCTGATGGAGGCGACCGTCATCAATCTGCTGAACCCCAATCCTTACCTGGGCTGGAGTCTGGTGATGGGTCCTCTCTTCATCAGAGGATGGCGGGAGTCGGGAGCAAACGGAGCTGCCCTGCTGATCGGTTTTTATGGAACCATGGTGGTTGTTTCGCTATCCATTATCGGTCTGGTTGCCGGAACGGGGAGACTGGGCAACCGGGTGAATCACTGGTTGATCGGGCTTTCCGCACTGGCGCTGACCGGATTCGGTCTGGTGGAAATCTGGCTCGGCATCCGCCATTTTATGTGGACGTCCTGATGGATCCGACCAGCATGTCCGGTCATTCAACATCGGCGCTGGTGGTGGAGGGCGGAGCCATGCGGGCCGTGTTTTCCGCCGGTGTTCTGGATCAGTTTCTTCGGGACGGTTTCAATCCGTTTGACCTTTATGTGGGTGTATCGGCGGGGGCCGGAAACCTGGCGGCCTTTCTGGCTGAGATGCCCGGCCGAAACCTCAAACTGTACTGTGACTATTCGAGACGTGCACCCTTCAAGAGCTTTTCCCGCTTTCTCACCGGCGGCCATCTTCTGGATCTGGACTGGCTCTGGAAAACCACCATATCGGAAATCCGGCTGGACCTGAAAACCATTTATGCCAAGGGTCTGCCGCTGGTCGTGGGGATGACGGATGTGAAGACAGGGCGGTCCGTATTCCGCGATACAGATGCGAATGATCTGGAACATGTCCTGAAGGCATCCAGTGCCCTGCCGTTGTTGTACCGCGATTTTCCCATCGTAGGCGGGCAGGCCATGACGGACGGTGGACTGACCGATGCGATCCCGGTGAAGGAAGCCATACGCCGGGGGGCAAAAAAAATCATGGTGATCCGCACACGCCCCCGTCATTATCGAAAACGCGGGAATCCGCTGGACCGGATCGCGGCCTGGAAACTGCGCAGCCTGCCCGAGCTCCGACGCGCCATGCTGGACCGGGCGGATGCATACAACCGGACAGTTGAATTGTTGCGGAATCCGCCGGAAGACATTCGGATTCTGGAGGTATGTCCACCGACATCATTCCGTCCTTCGCGATTGACGGGAAGTGCGATGAAACTCCTGTCCGGTTACCGCCAGGGCAGGAGAGCCGGTCAGGTTGCTGTGGCTGATTGGCAGGGCGGAAAATGGTCGGCGATTGGTGATGCGGTGACGCCATGATGAAGCATGCACACAAAGGAGGCAAATGATGACCCGAGTTCTGGTGGTCGTGGGAGGGATGGCGGTACTGGCCATCCTGCTGGGAATCTTGTATCGAACGGTAAGGACCGAGAACATGCGGCAGCAGACGGATTTGCAGCGTGTTGAAAAAACCGTGCACGAAGGAGCGAAACCGGATCACCTGGTCGTACTCTGGACTTCCGGAGATCCGGAGGTGGCATTGAACATGGTTCTGATGTACACCTACAACGCCCGGAAACAGGGCTGGTGGAAAGACGTTACGCTGATCATCTGGGGACCCTCGCAGAAACTTGTCCTTGCAAACAACGATGTGAAGGATCAATTGAAACGCATGCAGCAGATTGGTGTCCGGATTGAGGCCTGCAAGGCCTGCTCGGACCGCTACGGTATCAGTGATGAACTGACGGGCTATTCCGTTGATGTGAAATATATGGGGGAGGCGCTGACCGACTATATCCGAAACGCCCATGTAATCACCTTCTGATTACGGCAGGGGCACCTCAATCAGTGTCAGGTGGGATTCTTCTTCGGCCGCAATGATGCCGTTACCGCATGCAATCCGTTCCCATGCATCGCCCGCTTTCAGTCGCATGTTACCGGAAGACACACATCCGGATGCGACATACAGGAGCTGTCCCGTTACCGTTCGTGTGCCGGAAAGCTCAATGGTGTCTCCTGCTTCCAGTCTTGCGATGTCGATCGAGGCATGCTGATTGATGGACAGGGTGTCGGGAACAGAGCCGTCCGAAACAACCGGTCGAAAACCGCCAGTGGGGCCGGTCCCCGTGGACAATTGGCCGTACCGCGGCTGATGCCCATCCCGATCGGGCATGATCCACAACTGGAGAAAGTGAACCGGTTCCCGGTGAGACGGGTTCAGTTCCGCATGCCGGATGCCGGTCCCGGCAGACATGGCCTGTATGTCACCTGCCTGCAGGATTCCGTCATTCCCTGCACTGTCCCGATGCTGCAATCGTCCACTGATAACAATGGATACGATTTCCATATTGTCATGCCGGTGCAGGCCGAATCCCCCTGACGGCTGGACAATGTCATCATTCAGAACCCGCAACGCACCGAATTGCGTACGGTCCGGGTTGTACCATCCCCCGAATGAGAAGAGATGCCTGCTGTTCAGCCAGTCCGTTTTTGTGATGCCTCTGTGTGATGCAGGAAATCTGGATTGTTTCGCCATATCGGTTCTCCATCCGGTGGACGGGTCATTAAAAAATGGGGCGGCTGAACACCGCCCCGTATAACTATGGAGGTCGCCCGTTCAGGACTCGTTGTTTTCCTTCTTCTGAATCGCCTGGATTTCAAGCACAATTCGCACTTCTTCCCCGACGACAAGTCCGCCGGTTTCCAGAAGCTTGTTCCAGGTGAGTCCGTAATCTTTCCGGTTCAGCTTACCTTCAGCGTTGAAGGCGACGCGTGTATTGCCCCAGGGGTCCTTCACCATGCCGGCATACTCGACGTCCAGGGTGACCGGCTTTGTTACGCCGTGCATTTCCAGGTTGCCGATCAGTTTGAAGTGTTTGTCATCCACCCGTTCCACTGCGGTACTTTCGAACCGCATCGTGGGGTACTTTTCCACGTGGAAGAAGTCCTCGGAACGAAGGTGCTTATCCCGGTCATCCACATCCGTGTTGATGCTGGCTGTTTCAATGGTTACCCAGCCGCCGGCTTTTTCGAAATTCTCCGGATCGAAGCTGAATTCACCTTTGAATGTGTCAAAACGACCCGTGACCGTACTGATAGCCAGGTGTTTGATTTTGAACATGACATGTGAGTGGGTCGTGTCGATCGTATAGTCCGCGGCCGACAGGTTCAACCCGATACCCAGTAACACTAACAGAATCCCTTTCTTCATCTCGCACTCCTTTTTTCGGGTCACTCATGGACCCCGTTCTCAGATTATTGGTTTCTATTTCAACCGTACCCGCTGGAACTGCGGGCAGGAATCTGACAAATTGTCAGGCGGTCCCTGCTGCGTGATGTCCCAAAGACCGGCAAATCTCGATCAGCTGTTCCTGCTGCTGATCTGACAAAACGGAAAACAGGGCGGCTATGTGCCGCGCATGTTCCGGGAAAAGGCGGTCAATCTTCTGCCGTCCGGCCTCCGTGAGGCGTACAACATACCGTCGACGGTCTTCTTTTGACCGGCTCTTTGTTATGAGTCCACGTCGCTCAAGGTTGTCCACCACGACCGTCACATTTCCCGCAGTCCGCAGCAGTTTGCGTCCCAGTTGGACCTGGGACTGGGGTCCCAGGAAATAAAGCGCTTCCAGAACACCGAACTGTCCGGTGGTCAACTCATGGCGTCCCAGTTGTCCCGCCAGCGTGGCATGGATGGATTCAGAGGCCCGGCTGAGCGTAATGAAGGCATTCAGGGCTCTGATTTCCTGCTTACTGCCATCATAACGGGTCCCCATGTTCTCCTCCATTTCATTCAATGTTCAACCATTCAATGTTGAATATATTAAATCTAAACTTTTTTGTCAAGTATTGGTACGAAATCATTTTCAAAAGGTTCAGATTTTGTGTTGTCGGATTTAAATAATGGGTTTATCTTGTTTATGAACAGGTGGTTCCGGAACAGGAGCCAGACAACTGATTCAGGTGGGGATGTAGCTCAGCCGGGAGAGCGCTGCCTTCGCAAGGCAGAGGCCGGGGGTTCGAGTCCCCTCATCTCCACCATGATTTCTGCGCATCAGAGCTGATTCAATTTCCTTCTATATGGTCGATGGTAAATTCGTCTCCGCTGATTCGTTCCAGTTGGTAGGTGCCGCATTTGGGGCAGAGGAACACGGGATCATCCAACTGGAAAGAGTGGGAACAAACGGTGCACCGGAATGTCGCAGGGATTTCTGTAAACGTCAGTTGGGCTCCCTTCGCCGGTGTGTTTTCCGCGTACATCTCAAAGTACATCCGGATCGGTTCCGGTGAGAAGCCCCGGAGTTTGCCGAGTGTCAGGTGGACGGAATCCACC
>DAINNF010000161.1:0-5434 GCA_036736005.1 Acidobacteriota bacterium | reverse complement strand
ATTGCCGACCACCGATACTGAGCTGAAGCTCATGGCGGCGGCGGCAATAATGGGGCTCAACAGGATTCCGAAGAACGGATACAAGACGCCGGCCGCGATGGGGACACCGAGTGAGTTGTATACGAAAGCAAAAAACAGATTCTGACGGATGTTGCGCATGGTGGCGCGACTGAGCCGCCGGGCTCTCGCGATACCGCGAAGGTCACCTTTTACCAGGGTAATCCCGGCACTTTCCATGGCCACGTCCGTACCGGATCCCATGGCAATGCCCACATGGGCCTGGGCGAGGGCAGGGGCATCGTTGATGCCGTCTCCCGTCATGGCCACGATCCGGCCGTCATCCATCAGTTCCTTTACAGCTTTGTGTTTTTCGTCCGGCATCACGCCGGCTTTCACTTTGTCGATACCCAGTTTCTTCGCAACAGCATCTGCCGTGGTCCGGTTGTCGCCGGTGATCATCATCAATTCCACGCCGCTCTTGTGGAGTAACCTGACCGCTTCCGCCGTCGTATCCTTGATGGGATCCGCGATACCGAGAATTCCAATGGCCCGTTTCTCATGAGCTACAAACACGACTGTCTGGCCGTCTGACTGGAGCACCTGGGCACGGCCTTCCAGCGGACCCGGATCGATTTCCAGATCTTCCAGCAGTCGGAGATTTCCCAGGGCCACGTTCTGTTCGTTTAGTTGTCCCTTTACGCCTTTTCCGGTAACAGAAACGAAATCCGTGATTTCTGCCCAGTTGGTATCCCGTTCCTCGGCTCCGGCCAGAATCGCGGCGGCAAGCGGGTGTTCGCTGTTTGATTCTATGGCCGCGGCTACTTCCATAACGTCTGTTTCGGTTGCTCCGGAGGCGGGCTCTACCGTTACCAGGTGGGGTTTTCCACGAGTCAGTGTGCCGGTTTTGTCCACGACCAGCATGTCGACTTTTTCCATCACTTCCAGTGCCTCAGCGTCCTTGATCAGTACACCGTCCGTAGCGCCGCGCCCGACGCCGACCATCACCGACATGGGTGTAGCCAGTCCCAGTGCGCAGGGGCACGCAATGATCAGCACCGCAACCGCATTGACCAGTGCGTATGCCATTGCCGGTTCCGGTCCGAAGATGGACCAGACTATAAACGTAGTAATGGATGCCAGTACCACGGCCGGTACAAACCATCCGGCGACCACATCTGCCAACCGTTGAATGGGGGCACGACTCCGTTGCGCCTGACTGACCATGTCCACGATCTGAGACAGCACCGTATCGCGCCCCACCTTGGATGCTTTGATCAACAATGTTCCGTTTTCATTGATGGTGGCACCGATTACCCGGTCGTCCGTTCCTTTTTCCACCGGTACCGGTTCACCGGTGATCATGGATTCATCTACTCGGCTTTTCCCCTTCAGCACCTTGCCGTCCACCGGAATCTTTTCTCCGGGGCGGACACGCAGGCGGTCACCCACCTGTACCTCTTCCAGGGGCACATCTTTTTCTGATCCGTCTTTCTGGACCACGCGCGCTGTGCGGGCAGCCAGATCCAGCAGAGAGCGAATTGCGCCGGTTGTGGACTTTCGGGCCTTCAATTCCAGGACCTGTCCCAGCAGAACCAGGGTCACAATCGTGGCAGCCGCCTCAAAATAGACGGCCACTGTACCGTCGGGCGCTTGGAATGCGGTAGGGAAAATTGCCGGTGCCAGTGCCGCCACCATGCTGTATATCCAGGCGACCCCGGTACCCAGCCCGATCAGGGTAAACATGTTCAGGTTCCAACTCTTGATGGAATGCCAACCCCGGACAAAGAACGGCCATCCACCCCAGAGCACAACCGGAGTAGCCAGGGCCATTTGCACCCAATGGGCCACCTCATTGGACATCCAGTCCTCTACCGGCAATCCCACCAGAGGACCCATGGCCAGAACCAGCAGCGGTGCTGTCAGAATGATGCTGACCACAAAGCGCCGGGACATGTTTTTCAATTCCGGATCATCTTCTTCCTCCGCGGTGACCGTCATGGGTTCCAGTGCCATCCCGCATTTCGGACAGGATCCCGGTTGATCCTGAACCACTTCGGGATGCATGGGGCAGGTATACTTGGTTTCGGTAGTGGGACGCGGGTCCCGCCTTTCCAGTGCCATACCGCATTCCGGACAGGAACCCGGCCCGTCTTCATCCACCTCCGGGTGCATGGAGCATGTGTATGACTCACAATTGGCATCATCTGCCGCGTGACCATGCCCATGTGCACCTTCGGTATTCCGGTCTTCCTCCAGATATCGCGAGGGTTGTTTTTCAAATGTATTCTTGCAGGAAGATGAACAAAAATAATATTCTGTCCCTTCATATTCAACCGGACCGGTTGCCGATTCGGGTTGCACCGTCATACCGCATACTGGATCGGTAAGCGCTTCTGTTGTGGTTTGTTGATTGATTTCGTCCTGACTGTCTGTCAAAGAATCCTCCTTCTCATAACCGGCGGACCCGCCGGATCAATTCAGAGGACCCGCCTGGATGATATTTTCCTTACTAAAGTGTAAGCTATTTGATCGGAATCGTCAAATTGCCGATTGGGGCGAAATGCGGTTCCCCACTGACGTGAATCCTTTTTTTTTGTTATGCTGGGAATGGATGATGAATTGAACTTTGTGTAGGGGGTAACACATGACGACACCGTTGCCGGAACATACCATTGAGGCATTTATTGCGCATTTGAAGTCCCATCACATCACCCGATGCTGGTGGGTATTTGACCATGACAAAGGCGAGGTGACCTGCAGCCATGCCGAGCCGCTGCAGCCCATCACCGATTGGATGCTGAACGAAATTCCCGACTACGACAAACATGAGGGCATCTTCATTCAGGTGGGACCGGACACCGGCATCCTGCAGGCGATATTTGTGCATCATACCAACCGGGGACAGGCAGCCGGTGGCGTCCGTTTCTGGTTCTACGATCATGTCCGCGACTTTTTGTTCGACGGCATCCGGCTTTCCAAGGGCATGACCTACAAGAACGCGCTGGCCGGTTTATGGTGGGGCGGCGGCAAGGCCGTGATCGCCGTACCGGAAGGGGTGGAACACAACGAGAAGGAATTCAGAAAAGCTCTGTACCGGGAATTCGGCCGGTTTGTCACCTCATTGAACGGCTGCTATGTGACCGCTGAGGACGTGGGAACGAAACCGGAAGACATGGGAACCATCTTCTCCACTACCCGGTTTACCACTTGCATACCCACCAAAGTAGGCGGCAGCGGCAACCCGTCCAAGCTGACCGGTATCGGCGTGGCCCGCGGTATGGAAGGGGCACTGGACGCACTGGGTATGAACGGCTTGAAAGACAAGACCATCGCGGTGCAGGGCGCCGGATTTGTGGCCCGTTACATGACCGAAGAACTGCTGAAAAAGGGCGTGGCGAGAGTCATGCTGTATGACATCTTTGATGAGCAGCTCATGGACGCAAAAGAATTCCTGGGTGACGACAAGCGGGTCAGTTACCACGAAATCGAAAAAGACGACATGGCGCCGTTGTTTGCGGACGCGGATGTGGTGTCTCCCTGTGCCACAGGCGGTGTGCTGAACGATGACACCATCGGGAAAATCAAGGCAAGGGTGGTGTGCGGCGGCGCCAACAACCAGCTGAAAGAAGAAGAAAAGCATGCCCAGATGCTGCACGAGGCCGGCGTGGCCTATGTGCCGGATTTCCTGGCCAACCGGATGGGTATCGTCAACTGCGCCAACGAACAGTACGGTTACGTGGACGACGATCCGGCGATTCACCGCCATCTGGACAGAGAATGGAGCAACGCGGTATACGTACTGGCCAGACGGGTCATTTCGGAAACCATGGGCACAGAAGTCAACGCTTATCAGAAATCTCTGGCCATTGCGCAGGAAAACATGGAACAGCCGCACCCGATCTGGGGCAACCGGTCCCGGCTCATTATCCAGTCGCTGTTGAAAAACGGATGGGCGGAGTAAAAAGAAGTGTTCAGTGTGAAGTGTTCAGGAAGAAAAAAAAGTAAATAGTGAAAAGAGGCCCGCCAACCGGCGGGCCTTTCTCTTGTCTGGTCCATTTACCATCCACTATCCACCATTCACGAATCACGGACCCATAGCGCGAAAGCGCATGGATCAGGGTTTCCACACCTTCCAGACTTTGCCTACCAAGTCCGGACCCGGCTTCAGCGTGGGTTTCCCCGGTGTCCATCCCGAAGGTGTCGCTTCCGCGCCACCGGTTTTTCGAACCAGCTGGAAGGCCTGTATCTGACGGATGGTTTCATCCACATGGCGTCCAACAGGAGGAGTCAATACCTCCATGGCCTGCACCACGCCGTCCGGGTCGATCAGGAACCGTCCCCGGATATCCACGCCCGCCGCTTCATCATACACGCCGTACACTCGGCCGATGTTTCCCGCGCTATCGGACAACATCGGGAACGGAATACCGCCGTCCACCATCTTGGAGAGTTCTTCTTCATCCCAGATCTTGTGAACAAACTGGCTGTCCACGGAGCAGGCAAGCACTTCTACACCCAGGTCCTGGAATTTCTGATACTGGTCAGCGACCGCTGACAGTTCAGTCGGTCAGACGAAGGTGAAATCGCCGGGGTAGAAACAGAGGCTCACCCACTTACCCAGGTAGTTTGACAGTTTAATGCTTGTAAATTCCCCTTTCAGATAGGCAGGTGCCTCAAAATCGGGGGCTTTCTGGCCAACTCGTACTTGCATCTTGTTTGTCTCCTTCTTTTCGGTCACGGCCGTTTCGGCCTTGGGTTCTTCGGGCGCTGCGCCAACCGTTGCTCCGGTGGGTCGCCCACATCCAACTTCTGCCATACCAACTCCTTCTTCCTGGACGTTTACACGACGCCAGTCGTGAATGGGTTAGCTATAGTATGAGCTTATTGAGTATAATTCGCAATAAGGAAAGTGGAAAATCATTCTTTCGTTGGAGGCGATGGTGTAGATGCGGGATTGGGAAAATAATAGGAATCGCGCTACACTCATTTTGAGTTTGAGTTTGAGTTTGAGTTTGAGTTTGAGTTTGAGGTCGCTGATTTGAGACAGGTGAAAGAACGAACATTCACGATGACGGTTGCAGGCATTGAAGTGGAGGTTGCCCGCAAGCGGGTGAAGTATCTGCGACTGAAAGTACAACCGCCCGACGGCCGGGTGCGGATGTCCGTTCCGTTGCACACATCCGACCATCACATCCGGTCCGTCATTGAATCACGGTTGAACTGGATTCTGAAACACCGTACCCGTATTACCTCCCGTCCCCGAAAACCGGATTATGACTATATCACCGGGGAACGGCACCTGCTGGGCGGCCGACCCTGCATGCTCAGCCTGGAGGAAACTTCCGGTCGAGCGCAGGTGAATTTCTCGGAAAACGGGATCATTCACATGCGCATCAAGCCCGGCAGTACAAAGGACCAGCGTCGGAAGCTGCTG
>DAINNF010000160.1:0-5444 GCA_036736005.1 Acidobacteriota bacterium | reverse complement strand
CCGCATATTGACGGGGGGAATGCCCCTTAAATCGGTTGACGCTGCCGACCATTTCAGGAGTGGATGCGGAACGTCCGGTCCATACCGCTACAGCTTCCAGATCGGAAGGTAGATGGGTGGGTGTCATGGAAACGTCTGTTGTGCCTGATTTTCCGTTGATCCGGTAGCGGAACACACCGCCGTAAACCGAGGCCGCAATGTCCACCCCACTTCCCGTATTGCTCTGTGCCTGATGGTGGGCGGACATGGCATCCTTCAGCAGTCGTTTGCGATCGGGGACGCGCGTATCCATCACCCCGGTCCACGCGTACAGTGCCGCTGTCAACGCCACCGTCAATGCGGCAGATGATCCCAGGCCCAGTTTCCGGTCCAGTCCTTCCAGAAAGAACGCAGACGTGTCTATGGAAATTGCCGTATCCATGGAAAACCGGTCTGCAATACCGGACCAGGCCTGTTTCATGGTGGCGGAAAATACGCCCAGACGATCCTGAATCTGCCGGGAAAGGGACCGGCTGAATATCACCCGGCCATGTTCATCCAGCTTGAACGGAACCGGATGTTCCAGCATGGTGGAGTTCAGACTCAAGCCCTCGTTCGTATCACATGCAGTACAGTTCACCCGGGCACGCCGGGCCACCGCTCCCACCAACGCGGGAGAACCCTCCAGCACAGCATATTCACCCAGCAGAATCAGCTTACCCGGTGCATCCGCTGTCAATTGCCTCATGATCCAACACTCCACTCAACACCCGGGCCGGGTTGCGTGTCAAATATCTTGAGAATGCCGTCCACCATCACCAGTCGATTTCTCACTGCATCCACGGCTTCCGGAGAGACCAGCACCTTCACCTGGGGACCCGCATCAATGGTAAACCCTACCGGCAGTCCGCTTCGACGCATCCGCCGAACCTCATGGATCAACCGGACCGTCGCCGCATTCCAATACAGCAAACCCGGACGGGAACTGATCATCACGGCATGCATGGCCAGACAGTTGGCTTCCATCAGGTCAATCAGCATTTCCATATCGCGGGTACGTATCGCGTCCTCACATTCCCGTACGATCTCGTTCTGTCCCCCGATAAAAGCATCGTAAAACGGAGACGTTTTCCGGCTGTGTTCCATTCCCTCGGTGGATCCCACCATCTTGGAGGAATCGTCCGTAACGGCCACCAGCATATGAAGCGGCCAGTGATTCTCGTCCGCCACCTGGATCCCTACCGCATCCGTCCCATCCGGTTCTGTTCCGGCCTGCATCCGGACAAAACCACCGAAAATCGAACGGGCGGCAGATCCGGATCCCTGTCGGGCCAGTGCGGACAAAACAGTTCGATCCATGTCCAATCCGACTGAACGGGCCGCAGCCGCGGCCAACGCCGCAAAAGCGGAAGCCGATGATGCCAGACCGGCTGAATCGGGAAAGGTGTTGCTGGATTCTACCCGCATATGATGGGACAGCCCGGACCGTTGTCGAACCAGGTCCAGAAAGCGGCTCACCCGGAGTCGCTGACCTTCAGACGCCGACATGCCGTTCAACTGAAAGACATCCCGGGTCAGTTCCGGCTCCACCGAAACCGTCGTCGTGGTTTTCAGTCTATTCACCGTAAGGGACAGGGAATCAGTGGCCGGCAAGTTCAGCGCCGGGTCCCGTTTTCCCCAGTATTTGATCAATGCAAAATTGGCACACGCTGTGGCCGTAACAACAGATTCCGGCATGGTCTCCCGGTTCTTTCCGTTTGGTCTGGCGCTCCGTCAATCGATGGGATGCGGGCCGCTTGCACAATGGTATCGCAACCGCTTCTCAATTGGAAGGAACCATTGACTCTCCGCCCAACGAACGCTGTCTGAAACTCAAGCTGAATCTAAACCTTATCGCCCGAAAGGCCGATCCGCTCATCCCTGATCCACCGCCTTTGTCACTTCAACAAAACTGGACCACTCCATGGCCGGCCAGCTTTCCGCCGTTACCGCCCCGTTGGCCCGGGTAATCAGGGACACTTTGGATGCGGTTTCCATGCTGTCTGCTTCATAAATGTCCATGAAATCATAGGGACCCAGCAGGGCGTAATGGGCCACCCATTTGACATCCGGACACATTGCATCCACTTTCTTCTTCCATTCCTTGCCCAGGGCTTCCCGGCGCTTGAGGTCTCCGGAGATTTCGGGTGTCATTTTGGTCATCAGAACGAACAGTGCCATCCTGTCCCCCTTTCCGTTTTTATGGTTTTGAAAAAGGTCTGTGATAAAGAATATGGTACCGGACAGGCCGGTCTGTCAAATCCGGGATCAGTCCCCGTACAGCCGCCTGATCACCACAAAGCTGATGTCATCATCCTGGGTTGCGTGCTCCCGGATCGCGGATTTCAACGCGGCTGCGATATCCCCGGCCGGGGCGTCCCGGTATTCCCGCAACACAGCCTCCAGTTTGATGTCACCGAACTTTCCGGCGGTACCTTCCCCATGGTCCAGGAGACCGTCCGTGTACAGCAGCAATATGTCCCCCCGCCCCATCAGCGTAATGTCATTGATGATATAGCCGGATTTCCGGCCCAGGGGACTTGAAGACACATATCGGGAGTCCACCACGTCCCGGGACGGCATGGTACCGATGGGGGGAAAGGTAGTGGGATAGTTGCGTGCCACTTCCACCAGACGGCCGAAACGGTTGGAAAATACCATGGGAAACGGGTGTCCCGCATTGATGAACCGGAACCGGCCGTTCTCGGAAATTTCCCCGTAAATCATGGTGATATATTTGTTCAAGGCAGACGAATGATAGAAACGGGTATTGAGATTCTCGAACAGGCGGGTCGTCACCGTCCCGTAGGTGTCCAGCTCGTACAGAACACCCAGCAGAAACGCCTGGTGAAGCATGGCGGCCAGTGCGGCGTCCGTCAGCTTATGTCCCGCGGCATCCGCCACCATAATGCCTGCGCGGCTCCGGTTCTTGGCCAGGGTCTCGGCCACGTCCGGCCGTTCATTCTGTATCGCCTCGGCGATTCGGGCGTCCAGGTCATACCGCTTGTTGAAATCCACATAGATAATGTGGTCCCCTCCCACCTTGCCGTTGAGGGGCATCAGCGCACCAGAGATATCGATACCGTTCAGTCTGGGGACATCTCCCGGATCCGGCTTGACACGAATAGCGATATCCTCAAAGTTGTGGATTTCCGATTTCAGCTGGCTGATGTCCGCACTCAGGTCGCGGTCTGTATCCTGCATACTCTTCCTTTCGAAAAACAGCCGCCGTTGGTTCGGCGGCCGGTTCATCATATGCTGTTAGCCGTGCGGATGCAAGCCCTTCTTATCCAAGGGTATTTCCGGTAATGATGATATACAGCAGCATTCCTGCGATACAGACCGGGCACACGAGATAAATAGACACCGCGAACCATCCCCGGAATTTTCCCCGGGGAGAAATATCGCTGCCGGTGGCAATGGCCTCCATGAACGCGCCCAGTCCCCATTTGTAGGCCACGAACAGACACATCAGCAGACCGCCCAGCGTCAGTGAAATATTCCCGAAAATGAAATCCATCCGCCCCAGGAATCCCCAACGGGTGAACAGATCCACCGATCCGAACGAAAGCGCCGATGGAATACCCAGTACCGCCGTGATCGCACCCAGTGACAGCACAGCTTTTTTCCGGGAAACACCCCGTTCATCGATCAGGTAGGCGGAAATCACCTCCAGCAGGGACACGGTTGAGGTCAATGCTGCAATCGCCAACAGAATAAAGAAGAGAATCGCCACATACTGTCCCATCGGAATGGACTGGAAAATGTGAACCATTACCACGAAAATCAGGGAGGGACCGCCCGATTCGGGGGCACCGCCCAGCACCGGGAAGATCATCAGTCCCGCCATCAGGGCGATCAGCGTATCGAAAAAGGTCACCGACAATCCGGATGTAAACAGATTGTCGGACTTGCTGATATAACTGCCATAGGTGATCATGGCCCCCATACCCAGGCTCAGGGAGAAAAATGCCTGACCCATGGCCATCATGAATGTGTGTGCCGTCACCTTGGAAAAATCCGGGTACAGATAGAAGCGAAGACCGTCCATGGCCTGCGGCAGTGTCATCACATAGCCGATAATGCACAGCATCAGCACGAACAGCACGGGCAACAGGATGCGGGCCGCCTTCTCGATACCGTCCTTGACGCCCCCGGCAACCACATATACCGTCAATCCCATGAATACAAACAGGTAAATAACCACCGACGTGCCGTCCGCTGCAAAAGCCGTGAATACACCGGATGCATCAATCCCTGCATGCAGTGCACCGGTTGCCGCTTTCACAATATAGGCCAGCGTCCAGCCCGCGATTACCGAATAGTAGGACAGAATGGCAAAACCGGTCAGCACCCCGAGAGCGCCCACAAACCACCAGAAGGAACCGGGTGCCAGTTTCCGGAACGCACCCACCGGGTCCCGTTCCGACGTCCTGCCCAACACCAGTTCGGTGATCATGACCGGAAAGGCAATGATCAACACACACAGCACATACAGAAAGACGAAGGCGCCGCCACCATTCTCACCGGTGATGTATGGAAACCGCCAGATGTTGCCAAGTCCGATGGCGGATCCCGACGCCGCCAGAATAAAGCCCAGTTTTGAACTCCAGTGTCCTCGGTCCTGCATGCAATCCCCCACCTGAAAGTATTTGATGCGTGCATTATAGCATGGGAGACATTTGTCGGTGGGTGGATTGTGCATGGTGGATCGTGGGTTGCGGACGGAAGATGGATACCGTCCTGTATAATGGTTCAAATCATACCTGGAGGCGTACCATGAAGAAGCTCATTCCGATTGTACTGATTGTGGGTGGAGCAGGACTGCTGTACTGGGGATATTCACTGAGCACATCCATGACGGGCAAACTGGCAAAGACATTTACCGGCTCCCCCACCGACAAGGCCATGATGTTGATGATCGGTGGCGGCATCTGCCTCGTCGTCGGCCTGCTCCAGGCCTGGCGCGCCTTCAAAAAATAAGAAAAACGCGAGTTTGAAGTGTTCCGTTTACAGTGTACAGGTTGAACGGACTGGAAATACGGTGGTATATGAACCGCCTTTTATCCTCTACCTGGAATGAATTTCGTAACCCAGAAAATCAGAATTCACCCACCGCACAGACAGTCTGCCCGCCCTGAACCTCGACGATGACGTCCTTCTGTACCTTCTCGGGCTTCTTGATGATGAACTGCACCCGATATTGTCCGGGCAACAGCTTGAGAACGTCGTCCTTCTTTTCATCCGTATAGCCCTGGGTGAACCGATTATCTGCTTCGTCCGCCTTATACACAATATACAGGATGCGTGCCGGCGCTCCGTCCACCGTCGCACGGACGTTCAGCACACCTTCCTGTGGAAATTCAACCGTGGCCTCCCCCGGCTGACCGGCTTTTACGACGATGTTCCGGGCCCACCGCTCGGGC
>DAINNF010000159.1:0-5489 GCA_036736005.1 Acidobacteriota bacterium | reverse complement strand
TGATTTTTTTGCCATTCGTGGTGTTCACCGTGAATGGAGGGATACCTGGAAACAGCAAATGGAGAAATGGAAGACTGAGCTTGTCCGGGCATTGGTGACGGGATTGATTGTTACCGGATTACTGGTACTGATCGTTCTGGCTGGGACGCCGCTTGTTCAACCGGGAAAGTTGAAAGATGTCTATGCTGTACGTGCCGCGCGCGTTTTGTCGAAAGGCAACTCCACTGTACCAACGGTGCTGATAGCTGCGGCGGACGTGTACTATCTGTCCGGACGGAGCTGGCCACTGGCGCTGGTCGGAGAGGGAAGTGGTTTCGGAACCAGATTGTCGGTCCTGATCAGGGGACGTGATTCGTCCAGACAGATTCGAAAAGCCCGTACAATAAAAGACGAAGGAGAATTGACCGCCATGCGAGAGGCAGCGCGGATTACTTCACTTGCCATGACCGAGGTGGGGCAAATGGTTCGAAGCGGTATCGGCGAAGCGGATATTGCAAAGCGTATTGAATCCGTGTTCCGCCGGGAAGGAGCGGAGGCATTTGCATTCAGGTCGGTTGTCGGCAGTGGACCAAACGCCTGCCTTCCTCACTATCAGCGGAACAGCGATATGCTTGAGTCGGGTTTCCTGGTGGTCGATATCGGCTGCATGGTGGACGGATACTGTTCCGATATGACCCGGACGTTTCCGGTGCATCGAACCTACTCGCCACCGGAGCTTGAACTGGCACAGCTGGTCTTGAGAGCCAAGGAAAAAGCCCAGGCCATGCTCAAACCGGGTGTGGATTACAGGGAGGTGGACCGGGTGGTGCACGCGGTTTTCCGGCAAGCCGGTATGGAAGCTTATTACCTGCATTCAGTTGGGCATCACGTGGGAATCCGTGTTCACGATCCGATGGCGCGGATACTGAAACCGGGCATGGTTGTTACCATAGAACCCGGTCTGTATATCCCGGAGGGGTCTCCGATTGAATCCCGCTACTGGAATCTGGGTATACGGATTGAGGATACGGTCCTGATCACAGAGACGGGTTACGAGTTGTTGACATCCTATGACCAGTTGCCCTTTCTCGAGAAAGTGGACAACACATCCCGGAAGCGGCCTTCAGATGAAGGGATATAGAGAGGAGATCGTGTGATTGAACTGAATATCCCCGATTTCGGTGTCATGAAGCTGAAAACACTGGTACTGGATTTTAATGGTACGTGCGCCATAAATGGTTCACTGATTGCCGGGGTGGACAATCGGCTGGAAACGCTGGCTGAAAAACTGGAGCTGGTTGTGGTTACGGCTGACACATTCGGAACCGTTCATGAAACCATGAAATCACTGCCGGTACGCGTGCAGGTGCTGGAAAAAGGGATCAACGAAGCGGTTGCCAAACAACAGATGATCCATGGTTTGCGGGAACGCCATGTGGTGGCAATCGGAAACGGTCGAAACGATGTGTTGATGCTGGATACGGCGGCTCTGGGTATTGCTGTCATACAGGAAGAAGGTGCAGCTTGCGTTATACTCAAGCATGCAGATATTGTTGTTAGGGACATTTGTCATGCACTGGATCTGCTGATTCATCAGGACCGGCTGCTGGCTACGCTACGGTCGTAACCGCGAAACAACGAGGAGAATCGGTATGGGCCATTCCATCAAATCGGAATTCAAGGAAGCCTGGGAAGATCTGAAAAGTGATTTCAGAAAACTGGACCGGAAGGCATGGAAAGGTACACTGCATGACGTGCAGGAATTCTACATGACCGGAGAACAACGGGAACGGCTGAAAAAATACGGTCGCGTCAAACGCTTTCTGTATGTTTCATGGTGTCTGTTGAAAGGAATGCTTTCCAAACTTTCCCCGGGACGCAGTATTGCACTGGTCATCGGTCTGGTTCTGCTGTTTCGGGTAGCGTTCCAGACTCCGCGGTATGAATTTTCTGTTCTGGGCGGCCTGATTATTCTCATCATTTTGATGCTGGAGTTGAAAGACAAGTTGCTGGCAACGGATGAGCTTCGGGAGGGCAGAGCTATTCAACTGTCCCTGATGCCGGAACCGGAACCGGTGATCCCGGGCTGGCATGTGCTGATCTTTTCTCAACCGGCCAATACGGTAGGTGGTGATCTGGTAGACATTCAGTTTCAGCCTTCCGGTCGTGTGGGTCTTGCCCTCGGAGATCTGGCAGGCAAGGGTCTTGGCGCTGCTTTGATGATGGCACGCTTACATTCCACCATCCGTGCCCTGGCCCCGGAATCGCAACAGCTCGATGGTCTTGCGGGCAGACTGAATGCCATTCTGTGCAGAGACGGGGTTAAGAGCAGGTTTGCATCCCTGGCGTATCTGCTGGTCCAGCCGGAAAATGGAAAGGTCCGTTTCTTCAATGCCGGCCACATGCCCCCTGTTCACGTTACCCGATCCGGTATTCATCAAATGGAGAAAGGCGGCATGGCCATGGGGTTGTCTACATCGGCAGAATACCGGGAGCAGTCTCTTGACCTGACTTCCGGAGAGTTGCTGATTGTGTACTCCGATGGTCTGACCGAAGCGATCAATGAACAGGGCGAGTTCTTCTCAGATGAGCGGGCAATGCGTGTGTTTGCGGGGCTATACGGGCTCAGCGCAAGGCAGGCGGCAAAGCGGATCAATGAAGAGTTGGATGCTTTTCTGAACGGGTCTCCGCTGGCGGACGATTTTTCGCTTCTGGTGCTGTCCAGGGACTAGACGACGCTGTTTTCACCGAATTGCTGGATTCGAATACGGCGCAGCTGTTTCAGGATGCTGGCGATTCTGCCGTCTTCCACCAGCATCTGCCGATGATTCGGAAAGTCCGTTCCGCTTGTTACGCACCATGTGAGCATCCGTTGGATATCGGACAGTTGTGCCAATGCAATTTGACATTCACAGTAAACGGCAGATGCCACGTGATCCGGATCATCCAGGTCAACCTGCCAGCATGGGCGGGAAGCTTCCCTGAAAAAAGCCTGAAGATAGTCTTCATAAGCGGGGAAAGGCAGCACGTGGAGCGTCCGGTAGTTGGGCAGTCCGTCAGGTCCCTCAACGATGAAGGTACGTCCGCACACGTCAAACAGCGGGAGGAATGTCAATAGACGGTCAATGTCTTCCCGGGTCGGTGCGGTGGTGGTTTTTTCGACAGGCGATGGTTGTTCCGGCAATGATGTCCCCTCTGATCACTATGTAACGGTATCATTATATGCCAGCAGCCGGCAGAAGTATCCCCTTTTTCGGATTTATTTCACATAGTGGGATAATGTCTGTCTTGATGTGAGATGTGCCGGGTAATGAGCCGGTCATTCCCGCATTGGCGATCAAAGCGCCAGAATTGTCCTGGAGAATGAGAGTGGTTATCAGTCTTCTTCAACAGCTTCGGCTGTGTCGATAATCGGCTGGGAGTTCAAATTCTCAATCCGCCTGACGATGTCCATATAGTTCAACGGAGCAGAGACGATCTTCAATCCCATATGAGTCAGTGAGCGTCCCCGCAAATTGACGATTTCAGTCCATCGGACTTCACAGGCCAGTGTGGCCTGAATGTCCTGGTATGAAAGATGGATGGTTACCACCCGGGTAAGCGGCTTTTCCCGGCACAACAATGCGACGCCGGTATTGGATACATCGGTGATGAATCCCGGGTTCCATTCGCCATCGTTGCCAAATCGGACCTGAATACGGTGTCGGGTTCTGGCCTGAACACGTTTTTCAAAAAACTGCATCGTGTCACTCCGTTTATAAGTGTTCCTATTGAACCACTATACGCCGACCGGTGTCAACGGGTAGCCTTCGATTCTCGATCACGACCGCCATCCGGTCTGAATTGAACCGGTGACCTCCGGTGGCCGCGTTTGATCAATATTCCGAAAAACGAACTTTTGGTTGTTGAATTTTTCCACACATGCCCGCATTTGGTTTGTGAATATTCTGAATAAGTAATATATTAAATATTTACATAAGCAGGAATAAGTATTGACAAATAAGGGGAAAAGCGGGAATCTGTATGTAGTTTTCTTCACAATCTAATATTTATATCGGTCTGGTGAAAACCCAGGGGAGGGGTACTGTATGCCAGAAAAACAGGGACATGCGGAGGAACCAATCCGCATCGGTGTATTTATCTGTCACTGTGGCGGCAACATCAGCGATGTTGTTCAGGTGGAAGAGGTGGCCGCGGCAGTGGGTGCGATGGAGGATGTGGTGGTTGCAACCACCCACATGTTTACCTGCTCGGATCCCGGACAGGCATTGATTGAAGAACAGATCCGGGATCAGAAACTGAATCGGATCATTGTTGCGGCCTGTTCGCCGACGCTGCATCTGGAGACTTTCCGGCGGGCAGTGGCGCGCGCCGGCTTGAACCCGTTTCTGCTGGAGCACGTGAACATCCGGGAACAGGTTTCATGGGTAGTGGAAGACCGGAAACTGGCAACCGAGAAGGCCATTCGTCTGGTCCGGGCGGCTGTTGGCCGTATTCGTCACTTGATTCCGTTGAACAAGCGTCGCATTCCAATAGCGCCTTCCGCACTGGTGATCGGCGGTGGAATTGCGGGACTGGTGGCAACGCGGGATCTGGCGGAGCGCGGAATGCGGGTGACACTGGTCGAAAACAGCCCGTTTCTGGGCGGACGGGTGGCGCAGCTGGATACGCTGTTTCCTTCCGGTGAGCGTGCCCGGGAACTTCTGGGCGGTATCATTCGTCAGGTGGTTGATCATCCGATGGTAACAATTCACACCAACGCCTCGGTCGTGGAATCGGAGGGTATTGTGGGTAATTTCCGCGCGCGTATCCGGGTGGAACCCCGGGGCGCCAATGATACCCTCCACAACGCCGGGAACGCAATCGCGGCCTGTCCGGAAGAGACCATTTCCGAATTCAACTACGGATTATCCCGGAGAAAAGCCATTTATATGTCCTATCCGGGATGTTGGCCTTCGATTCCGGCCATTGACTGGCGCACCTGTACCCGTTGCGGCAAATGCCTGGCGGCGGTCGGGGGCAAAGGAATTGAGCTGGATGAACCCGCACGCGAATTCGAGGTGAATACGGGCGTTATCATCCTGGCCACCGGTTATGATCCCTACGAACCGTACTACGGAGAGTACGGGTACGGAGTCTTCCCCGGTGTGGTCAGTCTGCAGCAGTTCACCCGGATGCTGGATGAGGAAGGTCCCACAGGAGGACGAATTGCGGTCGACGGCAAGCCGGTCAGATCGGTGGCCTTCATCCACTGCACGGGAGCCAGACAGCATCGCGATACACACCCGCACCGTGCGGACGGGCGGGTCAATGAATACTGCGCGCGAACCTGCTGCACGGGCGCACTTCACGCAGCACTTCAGTTGAAGGATCGGCACCCGGATGTTCAGGTTTATGACGTGTATCAGGATATCCGGACCTATGGTCGCGGACATGAGGATTTTTATGAGCGGGCCTCCCGTGAGGGTGTCCTGTTCATGCAGATGGACGGACGCAAGCTGCCACGGATC
>DAINNF010000158.1:0-5540 GCA_036736005.1 Acidobacteriota bacterium | reverse complement strand
CCGGAATCCTGTTCCATCTGCTGGACGCTGTTGTAGCTGTGTCCCGTGATGAGAATCAATCCGGGATGGGTATCGGATGCCAGCACATACCCGCCGGCCTGCTGCTTCTGGGCCTTCCACCCCGACGGGACCGTCAGCGATACACCGGCCTGCTCATCCGAAATGGAGCTGCCGCCACCGGAATAACCTTTCGGTGCTTGTCCGGGTGCTGCCGTGGTGTTGCCCCGTTTCTGCAGGGGGTTGGCCGGCTGGGACGGTTTCGCGGCTGCGCCTCCTTTTGTCAGGGAATACCGGGTGCCGCCGGTTTCAAATGTCATACTGTTGCCGTTCACGGTTGCGGAAAACGAGAAATTGCTGTCGTTTGCCGTGAACGAGCCGGTGAGCCTGGAGCCGGAACCGGAAGCGGTGACCGGGTAGCGGGTGCCGCCGAACACCAGTGTGCCGGAATAGTTGCCGGACGTTCCCGACAGGGTCAGCGTGACGCCCTCACCGGAGAATGTCCCCGCAAATGGATCAGCGGCAGCGTTGCGGGCAAGCGGATTGGCCGTACTCCCCGACGTGCCCCCCGAAAGACCCCCTGCAACCGGCGGCGGCGCAACCGGCTTGGGTGCGGGTGATGATGGTCTGGATGGCGCAGGTGTACCGGCGCTGCCTCGCTGGAATACCAGTTGTCGCATCTTGTTATAATCGGGCATATTGTTTGCGTCCGGTTCGATCAGCATCAACACCAGGTCATTGCCTTCAAAGAACGTTTCAAAGAAAACACCCCCCTGGTTGTCCCGGATGACGCCCATGCCCACGCCCGCGTCGATTTCTCCCTGCAATTCCATGGTATGACCGGTAGCGCCGGTGAGACGGCCGCTCAACTGACTGCCGTTTTCCTGCAATACCAGCGTGAACGTGCCATTACCGGTCTGCATGGTATAGGTTCCGGTCAAAGACTGGGCGAACACCGTTATCCCGGCAAACAGAACAGCACACACCCCAAAAAATGCGTGTCGCATACGCTCCTCCCCCCGATCGGGCACGCAAACACCCGAAAATCCGGTTTTCGTTTCAAGAATGGTTGTCTCTAATATGGTGCTGGAACACGGAGTCGGCAAGGGTTGCCGGTTCTAAAGCGCGATTTTCCTGAATTCGTGAGGTGCAGGTGATGTTTCAGGAATGGTGCTGGCGGGGTGCCATGACATCGGTGGCCGTGTCTCGACCGGGCCGGACGCAGTTTTTACCTGCCCGCTTGGCATCGTACAGTGCGGCATCCGCCTCCCTCATCAGACCGTCCGGCCCTTCGTTTCCCTCATTTGGTCGCGAAACGGCTAACCCGAAACTGGCCGTGATCCTGTCATAGGGAGAGCCGCTGTTCAGGATGTTCATGGATTCGATTGCCGTGCGGATATCCTCCGCAATATGTCGCAGGCCTTCCAGGTCGGTATCCGGCAGAATAATGGCAAACTCTTCGCCCCCGATCCGGGCCGCAAGGTCTGCACTGCGCTGCACACGGGTACCCAGGTAGGCACCGATCCGTTTCAGGCATTCGTCCCCTTTGGCGTGGCCGTAACGGTCGTTTAACTGTTTGAACCAGTCCAGGTCCATCATGATCAGTCCCAGGAGCGTTTTCTGCCGAAACGATCGCTTCCATTCCTTGTTCAGCGTCTCCTCCATTTTTCGACGGTTGGCGATTCCGGTGAGGCTGTCCATGAATGAAAGCGATTTGAGCCGGGCGTTGGCGGCTTCCAATTGGCGATTTTTTTCTTCCACCGACTGCTTGGCTTCGGCGAGCCGGGCGGTCTGTTCATCTACCAGTTTCTGAAGCTGCCGTGTTTTCCGCTGCAACTGGCCGCTCCGGATCCGGACAATCGCCACGATCATCCCGACCAGCAACAGTCCATAGAAAGCAATCGCCGGGTGGCTTCTGAACCACGGGGGCCGTACACGGAAAATGAAATGGGTCGGATCGCTGACCATGTCCGCATTACGGGTGCGCACTTCAAACACATAGTTTCCTTCCCACAATTCCGTGAACTCGGTAAACGGCGTGTCCTGCCAGTCGGACCAGTCTGTGGATGGTGTCAGGCGGAACTGATACTGGACACCGGGCTGAAAACTCAAACTGGCATATTCGAAGCGGATCCGGTCGAATCCATAGGGGATACGGGGTTTGTCCAGACCACCGGCCTCTCCGTCCGGAATACTCAACTGGTATTCACCGGCAGTGACACTGTGGATCAACGGAGGCTGGAGCTTATCCTGTTTCCAGGGAACCCGACCGTCATACCGGTACACGGCCCGATCGGTGCCCAGCCATACTACGCCGTCCGGCTCCGGCAGAATTGTCGGAATCACGCCCTTGATCATGTCCCGCAGAATACTGTCATCCAACTGATACCGGCCGTCCTTCTGCCGTGTGGCCAGTATGGGCGGACGGGTGTTCAACCAGATACGGCCCTGCGTGTCGGGCTGCATGACATAGAGCAGGGAGTAGTCCTGAATGTCCCCGAAACGGGGATCGGGCGCCAGTTGGTTTCGGTCATTGACCCGCATGATCTGTGCCCGCCCGGTGATCAGAATATCACCGTTCACCAGGTGAACATCCCGTTCCCCTGTTTCCATGTGTTCGATGGATGACGGGGTCTGCCAGGTCGGGTCGTCTTTTGCCAGTCGGATAGCGGCGATGCCGTGGAGCGTGGTGCCCACCCAGATGGTGCCGTCCGGGGCTTCCGCGATGGAGCGGATCTGTGCCGGCGTGTCCGGCACGATACCGGCGAATGTCCACCGGCCGGATTTCCGCACCAGAATACCCAGCCCCCGGCGCGTCCCCACATACACATGATCCGGGTTGGACAATGAGCGGACCAGCAGGTAGGCGGTCACCGGTGCGGTATGTTCAATCAGTCGCGGAGGCCCGTTGCCCGTCATCTCCATGATGCCTGCTGCGGTTCCCGCCAGCAGCGTCCTGCCATCAGAAAGCAGGTCCCATGCGCCGGACTCAAAGCCGGGCAACAGGTGCAACCGGGGCGCGGAGGGGGCGGTTTCGGTGCGGCCGGCCGCCTGGTCCGCGTCTGTCAGCACAAAAACGCCGAATGACGTGCCGATATGTATGCGGCTATTGTGACGGCAGATGGTATACACACTGCCGCTCAACCCCGCCCGGTCATCGAATACCGACATCGGTGAGGAAATATCCACCCGGGAAATGCCCAGATTCAGGGCCAGCCACAATGATCCGTCTTTGCCCACGTAGGCATGGTTGATCCGGTCATCGGCAAGACCCAGGGCGGCATTGATCTGTTCACTGATGGACCCGTCCGGGTTCAGAATCACGGCTCCGGCACGTTGTGTGTGAAGCAGGTAGCGGCCGTCCGACAGCCGACAGCCCCCGGAGAGGTGATTCATGCGGAACCAGGGTTCGAGATGTAAAGCAACCGGTGTCAGTGAATCGTTCCGCCAGAAGAACAGGCCCTCATCCCGAAGTACCACCGCCAGACCGTCGTCGCCCGAATCCATCATGGCCACAACCTTGCGGTTTGCGAACTGTGCACCTCCCTGAACGGATTGCAGCCTGCCGTCTGCAATTTGCTGAAGACCGGCACCGGTCCAGACATACACCTGCCCGTTGACCTGGAAGCCGGTGGGCTGCAGGGCCGAATCGGGGAAACGCATGACGGACTTAAGTTCTTGCCCGTCCCAGCTGAACAGGTTGTGGGTCGTGACAAACCAGGTCATGGATTCGTCGGCAACAATATTCCAGACCTCTCCGAAGTCACGGTCCGATTTGGAAACCCGGTCCACCAGCGAATGGTACCGGAGAGCACCCTTCTCATCCGGCAGCAACAGCCCGAACTCATTGATGCCGCCTGCGGCGATGTGGCCCCCGGCGTCCAGACCTACCGATATCGCGGCCGTGTCATTGGTCAGCGGGATCAGCTTCCACCAGATTCCGTCGAATTGGAGCACACCGGCCAGGTTTCCCACATAGACCATCCCACGGGCGTCGTGTACCACCTGAAAATTCTGGGTACCGCCTGCATAATCCCGGTCCGAATAGTGCTGAAATACGCGAAATCCAATCTCCCGCCGGGGCGTTTCGGCTCCGCATACCGGCAGCAGTGCGAACAGTGTTATGAGGACAAACAAAGCCGTCTTCTGTTTCATGATTAACCTTATGAGATACACCGGTGAAGACACCGGTCATTGGTCTGGTTCCCTCTCCCGACAGTCAATAGCAATCAGAACTGTTCTGAACAACATACCACAGGACGGGAAGACAAGGGAAGGTCGAGGATCCGTTTGCCGCAACGGGGAAGGGTCGGTTTCGGGACCGGTGTGCATGACCCCCTGTTGAAAAATCAGAAATACAACAAGAATGGAACTGCTGCAGATTCCCCCAAACCAATACACAGGGGGACATCCTACGAAATGAATGGTCACCTGACCATCGGATTTTCAGTGGGTTCAATGCGCGGCCTTGATGTCGTCAATGAGCTGGTCTTTCGTGTGCCAGAGGGCGTTGAGCCAGTCCTGGAAGGCTTTCTTGAACGCGTCGTCGTTGAAGTAATCGCCGATCAGCTCGGCGGCGATGGGCAGATCGCGGATGTGGACCACCACTTTGCGGACTTCGCCGCAGAGGAATCCCCAGAAGCCGTGAACCCCTTCGGGATAGACGATGGTGACGTCCAGCAACCGGTGGAACTGTTCTCCCATGGCACCCAGCACGAAAGCGATACCGCCGGCTTTTGGCTTCAGCAGGTTGCGGTAGGGTGATTTCTGCCGGGTATGTTTCTCAGGTGTCAAGCGGGTGCCTTCCACGAAGTTGATGATGGCCACAGGGATGTTCTGGAATTTTTCGCAGGCTTTCCGGGTGATTTCCAGGTCTTTGCCCTTCAGGTGGGGCTTTTTCATGATTTTTTCTCTCGGATACCGTTTCATGAAGGGGAAATCCAGGATTTTCCAGATCCAGCCCATGATCGGGACCCAGATCAGTTCCCACTTGAGGAAGAATTTCGGGGAAGGGATTTTGCGGTGGAGCACTTTTTCCAGCACAAAGATGTCGGCGGCGGACTGGTGGTTGGGCAGCACCAGGTAGGAATGCTTGAATTCCAGGTTATCCGCTCCTTCCACGATCCATTCCGTTTTATGGAACAGTTTGAACGCCCCATTGTTGATAGCGATCCAGCCGTATTCCACACCACTCAGCAGCCGGTTGAAGAACTCCCGGCTTCTTTGCATGGGGATGCCGTATTTCAGAATGGAAAGAATCAGCAGGGCCGGTACCCAGAGCAGCGTGTGAATGATCAGAAAGAGCATCAGTGTGGTGCCCGTAATCCATCTACCGATTTTTCTCAGCATTCCCGTTCCTCCCGCCAGACGTGATAATTGATCGTGTTTTCCCGGTTTGATCTATTATGCCCTACGGGAACGGCCAGGTAAACAGGCGGTTGGAAACGTTCCTTTGAAGTTTGCGGGAGGGGGCAGGGAAGCGAGGGTAACGAATCGGGGCGGGAGAAAAAAGGGACGCGACGGTTGCCGCGCCCCGGGTTTGC
>DAINNF010000157.1:0-5661 GCA_036736005.1 Acidobacteriota bacterium | reverse complement strand
GGAGCGTTCCCAGATGCCGAGGATCAACAGGATACCGGCAATGAGCAGCAGACCGATGGGCCCCTTGGTCATGGCGGCCAGTCCCAGTCCGATCCAGAAGACCCAGCGGGCATGATCGGGCCGGTTGCCGTGACGGATATCCACCAGCCCGACCATGGCCATCAGGGTAAACGCCAGCAGATAAATATCGGTGGTGACGATACGGGCGGACCCGATCACCAGCGGTATGGTCATGAATATGATGGCGGACATTCGGGTCACGTTGCGGCAATTGGACATCCGCCGGGCAATCATGGCTGTAAAGAGGGCGGAAAACATGGCAAAGATACCGGAGAAAAACCGGGCTCCGAATTCGTTCACGCCCCACAGGGTATAGCCCAGACTGGTAAACCAGTAGGTCAGCGGCGGTTTGGTAATATGCGGGACGAGATTGTTATGGGGGATGAGCCAGTGGCCGTAGCGGTTCACTTCATAGGCAATTTCGGAGTACCGGGCGTCCGATGTCTCAACGAAAGGAATGGCATGCTGCATGGCGAAGAAAGCCAGAATCCCGATGGGGGCGCAGAAGAGAAGGCACTTGATGAACTCATTCTTCTTCATGTTTCATCTTTTCCAGATAGGCCTCCCACTCAATGGGAAGCAGGTATTTCTTACGGGAGTTGCATTCCTTACAGCATGGGACCACATTGCCTTTATTTGTTCGTCCTCCCCGGATTAACGGCACCAGATGATCCATGGTCAGTTCATCCGGCGGGAAATGTTTCCGGCAATAGTAGCAGATGCCGTCTGCCCGACGACGCTTCCACCACTGGGATTTGCGAAGATCCCGCGCCTTCTGCTTTTCCCTGCGGATATGGGCAGAGTCGATTGGAATAAACGGTTGCTGTGCCATGGAGATACTTTAGCACCCAGACTGTTCGATTTCAATTGGAAGCGGTTTCAGGGGGTTCCCAGTTTGAAGGAATAGGCGTATGAGCGGGGGATTCCCCCGATTCGTACGTTGTGAATCTGTACCCGGTATTCGGTGCCCGGTCGGATATCTCTCGCCTTCCACATGAGAATGTTGGGAATCCCGTACCCGTCGTTGTTGGATTTCTGTTCATAAACCGAGAGTGAATGCCCTTCTTCATCGGTCATATGGATCGTGGCACCGTCGTAATGAACCATGTTGTTCAGTATGCTTGATTTCCCGGTTACCAGCAGGGAGAAGGACAGATACCAGTCCGGTTCAAACATGTCGGCGGGATAATCTCCGAAAGGGTAGGCGATGAACATGGGTTTGACATCGTAACGGGGCTCAACCCGTCCTTCAATGACATTAATGGCTGCTCCGACGATATGGTCGACCCGATCTCCCGATTCTTCCACCTGGTCAACCCGGGCAAATGCAACCCGGTGCACGAACGGGTCCAGCAGCCACCGCCTGTGCCCCACTGTGGAAATGCGCCAGTCAATCATCCAGGTTGCCACCATGGAACGGGCATCGGGAAGATTCCGTTTCATCCGTTTGGCGATTTCACGCAGCCGTCGGTCCCGGTTTTTCCTGGTCAGTGATGGAGCCCAGGCAGAGTAGAGATGGTAATACAGATTGCTGTTCCAGCTTCCAACCCGGCCTTCCTTTGACCAGCAGGCATAGGTTTTCGGCGGCGTATGGTTCATGGTGCGATTGGCAGCGACGATCAATGCTGCCTGGCGGGTTTCGGGCTCCAGGCTCGGATCATAGATGACGGCCGGCAGGTTGTGCAGTGCACGAACTTCATTGATGGTGCGCAGGAATTCCTGTTTTGCTTGCGGGGTGAGTTGGCCCGGATTGCAGGCTGGTATGTCCGGCAGGATCGTGTACAGGTCACCGGCAACCTGGTTGCGCAAATGAGGCAACTCTTTCACCGTCTTGCCCGGGGCTTGTGCAGGCAGCGATTGTGAACAGGTCAGTGTCAGCAGGAGGAGGAACATGGGCGCACGGTGCTTCATCTTGAATCTCCTTTTATGAGAAATACCCCATTCATTGACAATGGGTTTCAGAAAACCACGTTCTCCTGCTATGTTACACTGAGGTTCAGCAAACCGGGAGAAAGAAATGAGCGTTACCGCATTCAGCGGAAGTCCCCGCAGGCTCCGTGGAAATATGAACCGGGTGATCCTTGCCCGCCATTGGTATCGGACACATGCCGACCCGACCTGCAGGCTTGCCCGCATATAATCGATTTTCCGATTATCTGAAAGAGAGATTCGGAGAGAAGGTTTACCGGATCACGGTGGACGGTGGGTTCAGCTGTCCGAACCGGGAAAAATCGCCGGATGGAGCCTGTGCGTTCTGTGATGAAAGGGGCAGTGCCGGACGGCATGTGGACATGAGCGCCAGTTTGCGGAAGCAGATGGAGCAGGGACGGGAACGGATGCGGGCCCGATACGGGGCGCGCCTGTTCATCCCGTACTTTCAATCATTTACAAACACATATGCACCGCCGAAAACCTGTATTCGACGCTATGAAGCCGTACTCAACGGTGATACGGTGGGTCTGGCCGTCGGTACCCGGCCGGACTGCATCTCGGAAGACGTCCTGAACTGGCTGGGTGAATTGTCCGAGACCCGACTGGTGATCGTGGATCTGGGTGTACAGAGTATCACCGATCACGTACTGAAGCGGATCAATCGTGGTCATGATGCACTGGCAACATGGGACTGTCTCCGTCGACTGTCCCGATGGCCCCGGGTTCACACCTGCCTGCACCTGATGTTCGGACTTCCCGGGGAATCGGAAACGGAGATGTTGTCCGCGGTTCGTCTCTTTACGGAGGGAGGGGCGGAAGGCATCAAACTGCATCAACTGAACATCCTGGAAGGCACCGGGATGGCGGACATGTACCGGACCGGCAGAGTGAAGCCGTTGACGTTGGAAGAGTATACGGATCTGGTCATCCGCTTTCTGGAACAGATCCCTCCGCAAGTGGTGGTTCACCGACTCGCTGCCCGGGCGGACAATCATGCAGCACTGATCGCACCGGAGTGGGGCCGGGCACGGTTGATGCCCATTCAACGGATTTCGGATGAAATGAAGCGTCGGAATACCTGGCAGGGAAAATTCTGTGGACACAATTCGGACGGCCGGTGTAATACCGATTGAATGCACGACATGGGGAGCCAGATGGAACGGACGGTAAACATTCAGGCACTGGTAGATGGAGATGAACAGGCATTTGAGGAATTGGTGCAGCAGACGCGGAACCTGCTCATGTCCGTGGCGTACGGTTTGCTGCTCAACCGGGAGGAAGCGGCGGATGCGGTTCAGGAGGCCTATCTGAGAATCTGGAAAGCGAGGAGACGACTTCAAATGGACGGAAATGTGACGGGATACCTGGTTACAACGGTTCGCAATGTGGCACTGAACCAGTTGAGAAAGAGCCGTCCGGAGGACCCGATCGCTGATGAACAGCCTGAAGTTCAGATAGACAGGGACCGGCAACTGGCGCTGGCGGATGTGATGGCCCGTGCCATGAGAATATTGAATGAAGGGGAGCGGCTGGTGGTGGCACTGATCCACTATCGGGGAATGGATTCCCGTGAAGTGGGGCGGTTGCTTTCCCTGTCGGACTCCACCGTTCGAGGCCGGTACCAGGCGGCCCGTACCCGAATGCGCAACTTTATCATCCGGAATTATCCGGAGTTTGCGAGGTGATCATGGACTGCAAGCACTTTCAGGAATTGATTCCCCTGTTGCAGAAAGATCTGTTGACCGGGGAAGAAGCGACCGCGGTTCGAAGACATCTGGAGGACTGTCCGGACTGTCGTGAGATGGAACGGTTGGAGAGTCGGATTTCCGACACGCTGGACGGTATGTTCCGTGATCTTCCCCAGCCGGTTGTTCCCCTGCCTTCCCGCAGAAAGCGTTCCATTTTCCACCTGACGCCGATCCGTGCCGGACTGGCGACAGCGGCGGTTGTGATTCTGGCGTTCATCCTGGGTCTGGTTCTGAGGCATGGGAGGATGGACATACAGGCGGTTACTGTTCAATCACCTGTCCGGGGTGTGCAGATGATGCGCGCCGAATTCCGGGCGCCGGTTGTTCGGGATGCGGGTGATCTGGCAGTAACGGTGAATCAGTTGAAAAAGAATGTTGTCTGGGTATCCATACAAAATTAGGAGGATGAGATGAAGAACGTAATCATCGCACTGTTTCTGCTGGCGGGTCTGACGGTGTTCGCGCAGGGAGCATCCGAAGAACAGTCTCCGGACATCCCGGCCAGGCTGGAGGTCAAGGTATTTCAATTGCAGGGCGGTGGCCTCAGTCAGGCCTATCTGAATTCGATTCAGATGATTGTCCGCGAGGACTATTCACCACGGGCGAATGCCCAGTACGACCGGGAGAAGCGTGTCCTCGTGGTTTCCGCGACGCCTGTAACATTGGAGAAGGTGGAACGCTTCCTGAACAAAGTGGACGTACCGAACGAACGGTTGTCGTTCATGGTGTTGATATTGAAAGTGACCGGAAATGGCTTTGACGATCAGCTGGATCCGGACGTGGTCAAAGAACTGAAGGAAATTCAGGTGAACGGAGCGGAGATTCTGCACAGAGCCAGGCTGGAGACGGTTCCGGGTCAGGATGTCAGTGTCAGCATGGCACCGGACGGTGGAGACGGGTACCAGATCGGTTTCCGTCCGGACGGCAGACGGGACAACCTTCAGTTGAGTGATTTTGTCGTGTTCCGGCTGGTCCGTTCTGCGGATTCCGGTAACAAGCCGGTGTACGACCAGTGGAAAGTGCTGCAGACAGCCCTGGCCATTGATGAAGATACGCCCGTGGTCATCGGTATTTCGGGAAAGGACAAGAACAGTGTGATCCTGGCGGTGAAACAACTGCCCGTTAAATAGAGCGGGAAGCCAGGCTACTTTTTTGAATCCCGGCGTTCAGCCGGGATTTTTGTATCACCCGACTGGAGGACAGCGTCCGAGTCGAAGGGTTGCAGCTCATAACCGTCATACGGACAGTAGATGAAATCCGTGTCCGGCCAGACATGCCCCAAAGGACAAATCCGGTCTTCTTTCACGGTAATGAACCGGATACGCCGAACATCCTTCAGGTAGAACCCCAGGTGTTTGCCTTCAATGGTTTCTCCCTGGAACTGGTAATTATTGATGGCCTTGACCTTCTGGGTGCCCGTTCGAAGCAGGGTGATAAAGGTGGTGCCGTCTTTGCGGTTGATTTCCACCGTATCCTGAAAGGTGGCGTTCCGGTAGAATCCATCTTCGTCTGTAAACCAGAAGACGTCTCCCTCCGCACTGCGGATAATCTCCAGGGTTGCAAGTCGATGGGTTGTTCCGTCCTGCAGATCCACAATGACCGTTTCTCTCGGCTTATCGGCGGATGCGTGACTCGTGAGAAGGAGACTAATCGAGAGGATAAGTGCCTTGAAATACATGCCAGGCCTTTCCGGACAGTGTCAGCTGTCCACTGGTTGAATCCCGGTTTACAGTGAGCGGGATTCGGGAGAGCGGGTGAAAGGTGGTCTCACCGGACCGGTTCCATCCGGTCACGAATGCAGCACACGCGGAGCCGCAGCAGGGGGTGAAATCCTCCACACCGCGCTCGTAAGTAATGATGTCAATATATTCCGGCGTTTCACGCCAGAAGGAAACATTGACGCCTTCCGGGAAACGTGGAT
>DAINNF010000156.1:0-5872 GCA_036736005.1 Acidobacteriota bacterium | reverse complement strand
ATGGAACGGGATTTGATGGAATGGGATGCGGATGACCGGTATGATCTGGTGTTCTGTGCCCTGGTACTGGAGTATCTGGACCCGGTTCAGGCGGTTCAAACCCTTGCCCGTGCACTGGCACCGGAGGGAATGCTGGTCGTGCTGGTCCAATTACCGGCTGTTGGCAGTCCGGTTTCCAATTCCCCGTTCGAGGGTGTGAAAGTCCTGGAACCGGTCATGAACCTGGTCGATCCGGCTGTTGTCCGTGAAACGGCTGCCGCGTGTCATCTGCAACAGATTGAAAGACGGGTTGATCTCCTGAAGTCCGGTAAGTCATTCTGGTTGGGTTGGTTTCGGGCAACCCGGACCCATCCTTCTCAGGATTAGGGCTTGACCTGGCGCGCAAAATCCTTTACAAAAATAGTCGTATTATGAACCAAGGAGGCAACAAATGGCCACAATTACATTGAAAGGCAACCCCATTGAAACGGCCGGTGACCTGCCCAACGTGGGCAGTGCCGCACCCAATTTCACCCTGACCCGCACCGATCTGTCCGATGTGACCCTGATGGACTATTCGGGCAAGAAACTGGTGTTGAACATCTTCCCCAGTCTGGATACGCCGGTCTGTGCCAATTCAGTACGTAAGTTCAATGAGGAAGCGGGAAAGCGGGACGATACCATGGTACTGTGTATTTCCGCGGACCTGCCGTTCGCCCATGGACGCTTCTGCGAGGCGGAGGGAATTGATCAGGTGGATGCGCTGTCCACCATGCGGGCTCCCAATTTCGGCGATGATTATGGTGTCGGTATCACCACCGGTCCCTTGAAAGGGCTCATGTCCCGTGCGGTTGTGATTATCGGCAAGAATGGCCGGATCGCGTATACCCAGCAGGTTCCGGAAATCGTTGAAGAACCGGATTACGGGAAGGCCCTGGCTGCTCTGGACGCTGCAGAATAACGGTTTTTTCTTAATCAGGACAAAAAGAGACGGCGGATGGTTCCGCCGTCTTTTCTGTGTTTGTTCGCAGTGTATTCAGCCCACGACGCAATTACGACCGCTTTCCTTCCCTTCGTAGAGACGATTGTCCGCTTCGGTAATGACCGCTTCCAGTTCCCGGTCCGGTGTGTAAACGGAAACACCAACCGTTATGGTTACCCGTTCCAGTTCCATGTCTTCCGGTGAACCGTGGAGTTCAACTGCCAGACGGAATTTTTCTGCCGCGATTCTCGCTCCTTCCAGATTCGTATCGGCCAATGCAATCAGAAATTCCTCTCCTCCCCAGCGCGCCAGCAGGTCCTGGGCGCGGACTTGTTCACGCAGGGTTCGGGACACTTCCTGTAATACCCGGTCACCGGCATCATGGCCGTAGCTGTCGTTTACGTTCTTGAAGTGATCGATGTCGGCCATCAGAATAGCCACCGGGCTGCCCGTCCTGTCGCAGCGGGCGGTGAACAGCCGCAGTTTGTCCATCACGTCCCTCCGATTCGACAGGCCGGTCAGCGTATCGGTCCGGGCCAGCTCATCCAGTCGATGGTTCAGGTCAGCCAGTTCCCGGTTGGCCCGTTGTTTGAGTCGATAGCCCCGGAACACGAAGGCGGCCAGCAGCGCAAGCAGTAAGGCGGCGGCGATGGCGGACCCGATCAGGAGTTGTTGGCGGTCCATCTGAAGTTCGCTGATCGCACGTTCCTGTTTCAGGATGCGGATTTCGGTTTCCTGTTCAACCAGCCGGTGCCGGTCTTCCAGCGAGTTAACCTGTTCCTGCAATTCCCGTTCAAAGCGGGCCCGCTGGAATTCGGTCAATTCCTGCTGGTATTGCAGAGCCTCGTCAAAACGTTCCGACATTTCCAGATACTGAATGATCTGCAGCAGTAGTGTTTCTTCCAGTTCTCCGGCCTGGTTTTTCTTCACCATTTCAAGTGTTTCCAGTCCCATTTGCAGGGCTTCTGAGACGCGCCCGATTTGAGCCAGAATGTATGATATGTTGATGCGGGACATGATCACGCCCCGGATGTTGTTCTGTTGTTCATGTAGGGGAATACACTGCTGGAAGATCGGAAGTGCTTCTTCATAGCGACCGGCTGATGCCAGTACATAACCCAGGTCGTGAAGGCAGGTGGCAATCAGATCAGGATCCCCGGTTTCACGAGCGCGCTTCAAAGCAGATTGTTTGATCCGCATGGCCTCATCCAGTTTTTCTTCCATAACAAGGACATTGGCCTGTTCGTTCAGGGCCAGGATCTCAAGACGGGCGTTGCCCATTT
Source organism: Acidobacteriota bacterium (assembly GCA_036736005.1). Lineage (GTDB taxonomy): Bacteria > Acidobacteriota > Holophagae > Thermotomaculales > Thermotomaculaceae > DAINNF01. The sequence continues at coordinate 3,628 of DAINNF010000156.1, read as the reverse complement.
TGGCAGCCTGTTCGGTAACCTGTTGGAAATATCGGCCTGCCAGACGCGTGTCCTCCATGTTCCGGTAGGCATAGGCGAGGGCATAGCGGGCACGCAGACTCAGATCGTCGTTATTGTGATTGATGGCCCACTCAATGGCATCGGTGGCGGATGCGGCAGAGTTTTTGGGTTCACCGATGAACAGCTGGGATCGGCTGACCATTAAGAGCAGTTCTCCCATGAACGGCGGGTCCGCTCCTTCAGGGATCTTTTTCAGGGCGGACTGAAGGAGAAGATGGGCATCTGCTGCCCGGGACAGGCGTATGAGACTCTCGGACAATTCCATGATGATCCGGACCTCAAGTTGCCAGTCTGCGGTTTCCAGCCGGCTGACTCTGTTGAGCAGTGGCCTGAGAACCTCGGCTGCCTCTTCGTGTCGACTCAACTGGTTCAGTGCTTTTCCTTCCAGCAGAGTTGCTTCATATGCAAGGATTGTCTGACCGTTATCATGTGCGCGTGTTTTCAGTGACCGGACCTGTTCCAGTGCAGTGGCGGGATCCTGTTCAACAAGGGCGCTCAGTTCTACGAGTGGATCGGACTGGATTTCCGGTTTGGACGCAGACAACCCCACTATCGGATACAACAGGAGTGCGATCGACAGCACCGCCATCCATCGAATTCGCATGTGAACTCCCCTCAGGTAATTGCTTCCATTGTAGCAGAAAGCAGTTCTTTGCGGTGAAACAGGCATCGGGATGGGTTTCTCAATCTGCTACACTGCTGGTAAGAATCAACAGAAAGAAGGGTCGTGTGGACCCTGTTTTTGGTGCAGGAAGGAGAACCGGAATGACAAAAATGAACTGGAATCGACGGGATTTCCTGAAAGCGGGGGCTGTGGGCGCGGCAGGGGCGACGCTGGCTGCCACCGGTGGTGTGCAGCTTGGATGTTGCAGGGAGAAAGATGTTGGCCCATCGGCGGCACACGGGAGCACCTCGATTACGGACAATTTCAGATGGAAGGCATCAACGGTGGCGGAGTTACAGGAGGCCATGACGTCCGGCGAACTGACAGCGGCTGCCCTGACCGAAGCCTACCTGGAACGGATCAACGAACTGGACAAGAACGGACCGGCGGTCAACTCGGTGCTGGAGCTGAACCCGCAAGCCCGTGAGATCGCGGCGGAACTTGACCGGGAACGGACGGATGGAAAGATCCGGGGCCCGCTTCACGGGATGCCGGTGCTGATCAAGGGAAACATTGATACGGCGGACCGGATGTCCACCACGGCCGGTTCCCTGGCACTGGCCGGTACCATTTCACAGGCAGACGCGCCGATTGTGAAACGGATGCGGGAAGCCGGGGTGATTATTCTGGGCAAAGCCAATCTGAGTGAATGGGCCAATTTCCGCTCCACCAGGTCGTCCTCGGGCTGGAGTTCCGAAGGTCGTCAGACCCGTAATCCCCATGTGCTGGACCGGAATCCATGCGGTTCATCCTCCGGTTCAGGGGCGGCGGTGGCGGCCGCTTTCTGTGCCATCTCAGTGGGAACGGAAACGGACGGTTCCATCGTCTGTCCGTCCAATGCCAACGGTGTGGTGGGGATCAAACCTACGGTGGGGCTGCTGAGTCGGACGGGTATCGTCCCCATTTCCCACACCCAGGATACGGCCGGACCCATGGGCCGGACCGTGGCGGACGCGGCGGCGCTCCTGACCGTCATGGCGGGTGCGGATCCGAACGATCCCGCAACTGCTGCGATTCCGGGCGCGATTCCCGACTATTCGGCTGGTCTGGACCCCGCCGGACTGAAAGGGAAGCGAATCGGGGTGTCCCGGAACTATTTTGGATTTCACGAGCAGGTGGACCACGTTCTGGAAGAAGCGCTGGCCGCCATGAAGGACGCCGGAGCCGAGATTATTGACCCGGCCAACATTGAGACGAAGGGCAAGACGGATGAAGCGGAATGGGAACTGTTGCTCTATGAATTCAAGCATGATCTGAACGCCTACCTGGCTGGTCGCGGTCCGGACTTTCCCATGAAAACACTGGCTGATCTGATCCGGTTCAACCGGGAACATGCGGATCGCGTGATGCCCTTTTTCCAGCAGGAGATTTTTGAACTGGCCGAGCAGAAGGGACCATTGACTGAAGAGGCCTACCGGAAGGCACTGGAACACTGCCGGCTGAAAAGCCGGGATGAAGGGATTGATGCCACATTGCAGAAGTTCCAGCTGGATGCCATCGTGGCACCCACCGGCGGTCCGGCCTGGAAAACCGACCGGATCACGGGCGATCATTTTCTGGGCGGATCTTCTGCCGCGGCAGCCGTGGCGGGCTATCCCTCGATTACGGTCCCGGCCGGCACGGTTTTCGGACTTCCGGTGGGGATTTCCTTCATTGGCACCGCGTGGCAGGAACGATCCCTGATTCGCATGGCGTATGCATTTGAACAGACCACAAGAGCCAGGGTGGCACCTGCGTTCCTGCCGACTGCGACCCTGGAGGGCTGAAATGACGGCGGGTAAAGGGGCGATTGTCACCGGCGGAGCACAGGGGATCGGACGGTGCATTGTGGAAACTCTGCTGGACAAGGGCTGGCAGGTGGCCGTCATAGACCCGGATGAAGAGGCCGGCACCGCCCTGATGGCGGAGACCGGTCGTGAAGAGCTGTGTTATTTCTGCGGAGATGTGTCCGATGAGGTTCAGGTGGCCGAATTTGTGCCGATCGCGGTGGATCTGATGGGACGTCTGGATCTGCTGGTGAACAATGCGGGGATTGCTGTTCCCAATTCGGGGCCGATCGAAGTTCTGGACCGGAAGGCATGGGACCGGATCATCGGGGTCAACCTGACCGGCGCCTTCCTGATGACGAAATACGCCGTACCCTTTTTGAGAGAATACAGTGGCACTATCGTCAACATCGGGTCAACCCGTGCATTGCAGTCCGAGCCGCACACCGAAGCCTATGCCGCGTCAAAAGGTGGGCTAACCGCGCTGACCCACGCACTGGCGGTCAGCCTGGGACCGGACATTCGCGTCAACATCATCCAGCCCGGCTGGATCGAGACAGGGGACTGGCAGAAGCCGTCCGAACGGAAGACACCGGTCCACCGGGACATTGACAACCGGCAGCACCCGGCCGGCCGGGTGGGCCGACCGGAGGATGTAGCCGGACTGGTTTGCTACCTGGCGTCCGATTCGGCCGGCTTCATCACCGGCCAGCAGTTTGTGGTGGACGGCGGTATGACCCGGAAAATGATTTATGTGAAGTAACCGTTGATCCCTGTGGGGTGATCAACTGTTGGGATCATTCTCCAGCGCCACGTCGAGAACACGGTCCAGGTAAGCAGGCAGGGCTGTCTTGTCTTTCCCGTAGTCCGCATTGATCTGGAGCGCGGCGGCGACACCCATTTCCGGATAGTAGGCGAATATCGAGTTGTATCCGGGCATGAAGCCGGTATGGCCGTAACATGTTCCATGGGCGGTGTCATAAATGAAGCTGCCCATGCCATAGGATGTGTTTTCGCCGATGTCGGTCCCCTGGGAATTGGGCGTTGTCATCTGTTCCAGCAGGGATTTCGGGAAAACCGCTCCTTCGAAATACAGCTTGGCCCATCGTGCTAGGTCGGTCGTTGTGGAAGCAAATCC
>DAINNF010000155.1:0-5878 GCA_036736005.1 Acidobacteriota bacterium | reverse complement strand
CGTCCCGACCTTCCAGGATATAGCTGACCGTCCCCATGGAACCGGGAATCAGGACCACCTGGCCGGTCTCCCTTTTCATGCGCAACGGCCCGAATGCCCGGGTCGCCCCTTTCCGATGAACAAACAGGCCGTCCTCCTCGGAAATAATATTGTGTGACACATCGTACAGCAACCGGAGGTCAACCGAGAAAGCATCTCCCAGCACCGATTTCACAAGCGCCGCCATCAGAAACCGGTTGGCATAGGCAAAATTGGCCGCACAACCCATGGCGGACCGGTAAGCGCGTCCCTGTTCTGTACCCGGATACAGGACATCCAGGCGGTTCCCTTTCATGAATCCGGATGCGATTTCATGGCCGAATCCCCGGGAACCGGAATGGATCATCACAACCAGTTGCCCCTCCCGTAATCCCCACTTATCTGCTGTTTCGCGTTTGAATAATCGATCCACCCGTTGAAACTCAATGAAGTGGTTACCGCCACCCAGCGTAGCCAGTTGGCCGATACCCCTGGACACGGCATTGCGGGTCAGTACACGATGATCCGCAGGCAGACAGCCATTGTTTTCCGTGAACATGAAGGCGTCATCCGGTCGATGTACCGTAGCGGAAATTCCACCGGGAAGTGTCCCGGACCGGGCCAGATCCGTCAACCCGTCCAATCCCCCGTTTACGATCTTTTCAAAAGAGGCGTGATCGACGGAAATGTTCTGCTTTCCTTCTCCGAGGGGAATAACGCGGGCAACAGCGGCCGCCATTTCCGAGACCGTCTCGGCACCAGCTTCCCGGTTGCTGACCAGCACCTGCATACCGCAATTGATATCGAAACCGGCCGCTGCCGGAACCAGGGCATTTTCCATGCCCAGGACGCATCCGATCGGGACGCCGTATCCCTGGTGGATATCCGGCGTACCGACCACCTGCCGCACGCCCGGCAGAGCAGCGCCCGCGCACAACTGCCGGACCGCTTCCGGTTCCAGTTTCAATCGTCGGTCCGTGTAAATGGTCGCGGACACACGCATCTCACCGGCCGGATTGATGACCTGTCGAAAAGCAGTGCCGCCTTTCGGATTATTCAATGTTTTCATATAGAGAATATGGGAACAGGGTACCTATAAATCCAGCGACTTGAGGTAAGCGCGAAACGGTTCAGAAAACTCGCTGCGACGCAACGCAATCTCAACGGTCGCCCGCAAAAAGTCCAGCTTGTTACCGGCATCATACCGGACACCCGAAAAACAGTATCCGTACATCTCTTGATACCGGGTCAACGCGTCGGTCAATTGAATCTCGCCACCGGCCCCGGTACCGGTCCCGGAAATATATCCAAACACCCTGCCGTCCAGAATGTATCGTCCGATAATGGCAAACCGGGAAGGCGCTTCTGACGGATCCGGCTTTTCCACAAGACCGTCTATCCGGATCAGACGGTCGGTCTCCATGGTTCCACTGACGATTCCGTATTTGTTCACATCAGCTTGTGGAACTTCCTGTAATGCAACGACCGGTGCCCCCAGCTGATCATATTGATGAATCATCTGACCCAATGCAGGCTCCTCGCCTACAATCACATCATCGCCCAGCAGAACGGCAAATGGCTCTGTTTCGCCGATCAGATGATGCGCACAGTGAATTGCATGCCCCAATCCACGTGGCGCATCCTGGCGCACATAACTGAACCGGGCACGCTGCATCAGTTCGGAAAGCGCATCCAGCTCGTCCTGCTTCCCCTTCTCACTCAGATGGCCCTCCAGTTCCGGATGGCGGTCAAAATGATTCTCGATGGCGGCTTTGTTGCGGGCCGTTATGAATACGATGTGTTCAATACCGGAAGCCAGTGCCTCTTCCACAATATACTGGATGGTGGGCTTGTCGATGATGGGAATCATCTCCTTGGGTACCGCCTTCGTAGCGGGCAGAAAACGGGTACCCAGACCGGCTACCGGAATGACTGCTGTGCGGACCTTCATCACCAGACCTGATCAACCGACTCCGAAACGTTGAAAAAGGAATACAGGTTGGTAATGCGGAAAATACTCTCAATGTTTTTGTGCAGGCTGACAAACGAGAGCTGCTTGCCCATACCATTGGCTTTTTTGTGCGCCCCCACCAGCATACCCAGTCCTACGGATGTGATGAAATCGCACTTCTCCAGGTCGATCACGATATGCCGGAGATTCACGTCATCCATGAACTCACGGATTTTCTCGCGCAGAGTTTCGGTCCCCTGGGTATCGACCTTCCCGTCCACAATGATGACAACACCCTGTTTGTCGTTCACCTCGTTGACACCTAACTGTATCATTTGCATCTCCTTGAAAAACTAAATCAGTTGACTTCAATTTGGTGATCACTTAGGATTGTATCAGACCTGCAACATGCTGAAAAGAGGGAAGAGATGGCGAACAAGCGGAAGCGTCTCGGAGAAATGCTGGTGGACGCGGGCCTGGTCACCCAGGAACAGGTCGCAAAGGCGTTGGAATATTCCAAGAAAAACGGCATTCGACTGGGCCGAGCGCTGATCCGGCTCAACTTTGTGGATGAAGATGATGTCATCCGTACCATCAGTGATCAGTTGAATATCCCTCACGTGGACGTGGGCAATATTCTCTTCGATCCGGAGGTGGTAACACTGGTTCCGGAGACCTTTGCCCGGAAAAATAAGTTGATCCCTCTCTTTCTGGTGGACGATACCCTGACGGTAGCCGTATCCGATCCGCTGAACGTTTATATCATCGACGATCTGGCCAATATCGTGGAACGGAGAGTCAACGTGGTGATCAGCTCGGAGCAGGACATCCAGACTGCTCTGGACCATTTTTATGCCCGGGAAACCGATGTGGCGGATGCCATCGAAGTCGGTGGATTGGATGCAGCGGAATTGGGTGCCAACGAAAAACCGGTCATCAAACTGGTCAATACCATGTTGATCACCGCCATCCAGAACGAAGCTTCGGATATCCATGTGGAACCCGGCAAAACCAAACTGAGGATTCGCTTCCGTGTGGACGGCGTCCTTCATGAAGAACGGTTCCAGATTCCCAATTATCTGAATGCTGCGGTCATTTCCCGCATCAAAATCATGGCTGATCTGGACATCGCGGAGAAACGGTCCCCGCAGGACGGCCGATTCCCGCTCGACGTCGGTGGACGCAGTTTTGATGTCCGTGTTTCCACGCTGCCCACCATTTTCGGCGAAAAAATCGTCATGCGCCTGCTGGACAAGTCCAGCATTCTGGTAGGGCTCGAATCCCTGGGCCTCAGCGATTCCGATTATGAAGCCATGGTCAAGACCCTGCACGAAGTCAACGGTGTGGTGCTGGTCACCGGCCCCACCGGAAGCGGAAAAACCACAACACTCTATTCCGCCCTCCAGATGCTGAACTCCGAGGAAAAAAATATCATCACCGTAGAGGACCCGGTCGAATATCAGCTGAAAGATGTGAATCAGGTGCAGGTCAATCCGCAGGCCGGCATTACCTTCGCATCCGGACTGCGGTCCATCCTGCGACAGGACCCGGACATCATCATGGTCGGAGAAATCCGGGACGGTGAAACAGCCGACATCGCCATTCAGGCGGCGTTGACCGGTCATCTCGTCCTGTCCACCCTGCACACCAACAATGCCGTATCCACCATTTCCCGTTTGCTGGAAATGAAAGTGGAACCGTTCCTGCTGGCATCTTCCATCCGCGCAGTGGTGGGACAACGCCTGGTCCGGAAGATCTGCCCCAAATGTATCACCACCCACAAAGCTGTAGAGGCCGAACGCACCGTGCTCCAGGCAGCCCCGGGGGAAGAAATTGAACTCTACCACGGCAAAGGATGCAATTTCTGTAAAGACACCGGGTACAAGGGCCGTACCGCCGTATTTGAGATTCTCGTACCCAGCCGGCAACTGAGAGACGTCATTGTCCGGAAAGGCTCGCCTGATGAGTTATTGGACGTGGCCAAGCAGGGAGGTTTCCAGTCCATGCGTCTCCACGGGTTGAAGAAGGTTCGAAAAGGGATCACCACACTGGAAGAAATCCTGCGGGTCACCCGTGAATAGGATTGAATAATGGCACGTTTTGAGTACCGGGCACGGGATCCCCAGGGCACCCTGATTCAAGAGGTCATCGATGCCCCTTCCATTCAGATCGTCAAGGAAAAGCTCCGACATCTGGACTATATTCCGCTGGAGATCACCGAGCAGAAAGAAGCGAAACGGAAGGTTGCTCTCTTTGTCCGCAAGGTCCGGCTGCAGGATCTGGCCCTGATGTTCCGGCAAATGTCCACCATGGTAAACGCCGGGCTTCCCATTATCAGTACACTGGACATCGTCCGTAACCAGTCCGAGAATCCCAGGCTCGCCAAGGCACTGGAGCACACGCGATACCGGGTGGAAGCGGGAAGTTCCCTTTCCGAAGCACTGGCCGACTTCCCGGAAATCTTTTCTGAACTCCACATCCAGATGATTCACGTGGCGGAGGAAGCGGGTCTGCTGGGGACCATCCTGGACCGTCTTGCCCTGATCGTGGAACATGAACAGGAAACCCGGGATCGCATCCGGTCCGCCACCCGGTATCCCAAGATTGTTGTCGGTGCCTTGATTTTTGCGTTCATTATTCTCATGACGTTTGTGGTACCGCGTTTTGCCCAGATCTATGCACGTTTCGATGTGAAACTGCCGCTACCCACCCGAATCATGATCGGCATGAACAATCTGTTCCAGGGCTACTGGTGGGCCGTGATACTGGCGGTCGTACTGATCATCGTGGGATTCCGTGCACTGCTGAAGACGCAGGAAGGACGCTACAAGTGGGATACCCTGAAACTGAAAATCTATGTATTCGGTCCACTGTTTCTGAAAATATCCATGTCCCGGTTTTCCCGCCTGCTGGCCATGATGGTCCGCTCCGGCGTCCCCATAGTCCAGTCTCTACGCAATGTCGGGGGTACCATGGAAAATGTGGTATTGGCCCAGACAGTCCGTTTGATCGAGAATGCCATCGTGGAAGGGAAATCACTGGCCGAACCCATGGAAGTTAGCCGGTACTTCCCGGACATGGTCGTCAACATGGTGGCGGTCGGTGAACAAACCGGGCAGCTCGATGAGTTGCTGCTGAAGGTCGCCGATTACTACGACCGGGAAGTAGACTACACTGTCAAGAATCTGTCAGCCATGCTGGAACCCATGCTCCTGTTGATTCTGGGTATCGCTGTTCTGTTCTTTGCATTGGCCATATTCCTGCCCATGTGGAACCTCATGTCCCTCTTCAGAAGCTGACGTTTCAACTTCTGCCCATATTTTGAACGACTTCATCAGGATTCTATTGCAAAATGGCCCCTAATCCTTATAATGGAAGGAGATTAATTGCTAAGGGAGGTATTCTCATGAGAAGGGAAAAGGGGTTCACCCTGATTGAACTGGTAATGGTCATCGTGATTCTGGGTATTCTGGCCGCAGTGGCGATTCCCAAGTATGTCGATATGCAGGAAGAAGCCACAAGTGCCACCGCTAAGGGCATACTCGGCAGCGTTCGTTCCGCTATCGCAATTCAGTATGCGAACAATGCCTTGAACGGCAGTGCAACATTCCCGGACACCGCCGATTTGACCGTAACCACTTCCGCATCGATTTTCGCTGATAATAAAATGCCGGATTCACCTGTTCTGGCAACGACCGCAGTAGGAACCAACTCCGTTGCGGAAGTGGCTGAAGACCCGATTACGACGTTCAGCGAATTGACCGCTTATGTGTACAACCCGGCCACCGGTGAAATCCGGTTCAACAACACAAGTATTGACCCGGTCACCAGCAAAGCCTGGAATACATTCTAACGGATTGCGCCAATAATCACCTGCTGGAGGCCGTTTGGTTCAGTTCAATACCCAGA
>DAINNF010000154.1:0-5909 GCA_036736005.1 Acidobacteriota bacterium | reverse complement strand
GATCTCATGAACTTCCTTCGAGTACTGACTGGATATGTCGATATCCTTTTCGGCCATAACACGAACGGCGTGTTGATTGAGCTTTGTTTTCAGGACTCCCGCCGAATATGGTTCGATGACGTCCCCCTTGAGGTGGCGGGCCCATCCTTCGGCCATCTGGCTTCGGCAGGAATTGCCTGTACACAGAAAGAGAATCCTGAGTTTGGTGGTCATAAGAGCTACTCCTTATGCAAATAATGGGAATACATATAGATAGATATAATAGCAGCCGACAGAAATGAAGATGATGGCTGTCAGTCGTTTCACCCAGATCCCGATCCTGGTCAACCGGTTGAATGCACGGCCCACCGATGTCAGCCCGAAACCGAATGCAAAGGCAAAGCCCAGGACCGGAAGGGCTGTCCCTGCGCCATAGAGGGACGGAATCAGGAAAGATGACTTTGATTGCAATGCAAGCGGTATCAGGCTCCCGAAAAAGAGAGCAGCGGACACGGGACAGAACGAAAGGGCAAACAACAGACCGAGAGCCAGAGCTCCGGCAGGTCCGCCTTTTGCCAGCTTTGTTGAATGTTCTGCCGACAGGCGGGTGGAGAAGGAGGGGAGGGGAATCAAATCCAGCAGTACCAGTCCCACGACGATAAGGATGAAACCAAGGAGTGGATTCATCCATTTCTGTAGGGCCGTAGCCGTATCAAACACCGTGAGAATCCCCGCAGTCAGTATGATTCCAAGAATTGAATAAGCCAGGATACGGCCCAGCGTATACAGCAATCCACGGACCATGATATGCCGCGGCGCTTCAACCGTCTTGCTGATGAACGATACGGCTGCGATATTGGTAGCCAGCGGGCAGGGACTGATGGATGTCAGGACTCCAAGCCACACGGCGCTGAGCCCTGCTGCGACAATACCTTCACTCATCGGTCCCCTGCATGAATCCGGTGATTTCTCTTTCGATATACTCATCAAATTCATCCGGCTTATGTACCAGTTCCCACACGTCCTGCAGGATCATGAAATCCACCGGTTTGCCGTTCTCCATCCGCGCGATTACCACAGACTTGGTATACAGGGAATAGGTCTGTATGTAATGTTTGTTGGGTTCTCTTCCGATGTCAATGACCCGCCAACTCAACTGACCGTCCTGAAGCTCCTTCTCAAAATGGTTGTGAATCGCTTCAGCGGTGAGTTTTTCAATGGTCTGACATGTCGTGCACCGGGGCTCGGTATAGAAATAGTACGCAACGAACGGCGTGGTTTCCTGGATCTCCTGTGATGCGCCATTATCGCTTGCCTGGACCATGCCGGAAATCAGGAAGATGAACGCAAACAGAAATGCCGGTCTCGAGGATTTCATGACTCGTCCTTCTTCAGTATTTCTACCAGTTCATCCACCATCGGCAGTCGTCCCGAAAACTTCAGTTGTTCATTGATCACGAGAGCCGGGGTCATCATCACGCCGTAGGACAGAATCTTGTCCACATCGGTGACTTTCTGCAATTCATATTCCAATCCGATTTTTTGTGCGGCTTCTTCGGTCCGTTCCGCGAGTTTCCGGCATTTGGGACATCCGGATCCCAGTACTTTCAATATCTTCATGATAATTCCTCCATTGAGATCAAATAAATGGACCAACCAGCAGCCCCGTAATGGTTGCCATAAGGATCACCATCAAGGTGAATGCAAGTGTCCGTTTGAAACCGATAATTGAGTATATGACCAACATGTTGGGCAGAGACAGGGCGGGACCGGCGAGAAGAAGGGCAAGGGCCGGACCGGATGCCATTCCGTTTCCAATCAGTCCTTCCAGGATCGGAACTTCGGTCAGCGTCGCAAAATACATGAATGCACCTGCAACGGAAGCAAACAGGTTGGCGGCAATCGAGTTCTGCCCGACCATCGAGGAAATCCAATGGGAGGGAATCAGTCCTTCATGTCCCGGGCGGCCGAGAGCCAGTCCCGCAATCAGAACGCCGATCAGCAACAGGGGGAGAATCTGTTTGGTAAATGTCCATGTCTCATCCAGCCATTCAAGCATTTCCCCGTTTGACGTAGACAGGGATATCACGAGTCCCAGTAGTGCAACGGCGAAAGAAAGCTCCGGAAAGTCGGGTAGAATCCAGGCAAGAACCGCTGCAGGAATTCCTGTAGCAAGGAGTTTCCAGTATGGAAGGCGGAACCAGCGGACGAGGATGGCAGCGAGAAGTATCGCTGAAAGGGCGGTCAGCCACCACTTGAACGTGAATATCCAGTGCCAGACGCCGGTGTTCTCCGCAGGTTGCCCCCAGTTGGCGAAAACGAGGATTCCCACCATGGACATAAAGAAAAGAACATTCTGAATCAATGGCCGTGCTTTCTCAGACTGGTCGGCGGTAACGGGATCCCGTGTCTGTTCTGATTTTCTGAACAGCAGTGCCATGAACACACCAATGAGAACAGCGAAGACGACTGCTCCTACAGCGCGGGCGATACCCAATTCAGGTCCCAGAACACGGGCTGTCAGGATCACTGCAAGTACGTTGATTGCCGGCCCGGAATAGAGGAATGCACTGGCTGGTCCAATGCCTGCGCCCATTGAGTAAATTCCTGCAAAGAGAGGAAGAACAGTGCAGGAGCAGACGGCCAGAATGGCTCCGGAAACTGAAGCCACACCGTAGGACATGATTCGTGGTGCTTTGGGTCCGAGATAACGCATCACAGCTTCCTGTTTCAGGAATACGGAGATCGCACCGGCGATAAAGAATGCGGGTACCAGGCAGAACAGAACATGTTCACGGGCATACCAGCGGGCAAGGGCAAGTGACTCATTGACGGCATTGTTGAATACCGGATTCTCAACCGGCAACGAATATAGAATCAGGAAAATAGCCGTGATCCAGAAAATAGACTTCCATTCGTTTTTGAGGCTCATTCTTATGTGTCCGTCAGCTGATCTAGTTACCGTTCAGAATAGACGTTTTCTGTTCAACGTCTTTGCGAACGACCGATTCCACGCAGGAATAAAACTGAAGCACGCAGGGACTGGTCAGATGGTAATGGACCTGCAGACCGATCTTCTCGGAATAGACCAGTCCAGCATCTTTCAATACAGACAGATGTTTGGATACGGTGGAAACATCCGCATCCACCATCTCTGTCAGTTCACAGACACAGCGGGTCCCTTCTGCAAGGGTCAATGCGAGAAATGCTCGTGTGGGGTGACCCAGAGCTTTCATAACTTTGGCCAGTTGTTCACATCGAAGCCGGGTTTCCTTGTCCATAAATCCTCCTTTATTTGGCAATATAGCCAAGTAGTATTTGGCCGTCAAGGAAAATATGGGGGGGCGATCAGAAATTTACAGGGTGATGGTTCAGGAATCCAGGATTCTTTTGCGGCGGTTGATTTCAGCTTCCATGAGCCCCTTTACGCATTCATGGAAGCCCTTGATGCACTTGCAGTAGGTGAAATAGTAGGTTCGCGTTCCCTCTTTGTCAGAATATGCAAGACTGGTGTTGCGGAGAATCGACAGGTGTTTGGAAACACTGGACATATCGATATCCAGTTCGTTGGAGAGTTCGGATACGCTCCATCTGGCCTCGGCGATCAGTTCCATAATCCTGATGCGTACGGGGTGCGCGAGGGCTTTCATAACTGCAGCCATTTCTTTTGCCCGGATCTGTGAAAGTGTATCCATTCGTTCCAATCTCCAGATTCGACTATACGCCCATCCGGGGGAGGGGTCAAGCGGCCTCGGTGATCCATTCATGATCTGTTACAATCGTAAGAAACGCAAGTACAGGAGGTTTGCGATGAAGGGGTTACGTTTGACGGTGTTGTCGGTTCTGTGTCTTATCTGTTTGGGTATGAATGCTTCGGATCGATTGACCGGAAGAATGGATGCGACGCGCTCTGTGGTATACGGAGCCAACGGAATGGTGGCAACCAGCCAGCCGCTTGCCGCTCAGGCGGGTATTGATATCCTGAAAAAGGGTGGGAATGCTGTAGATGCGGCAATCGCAGTGAATGCAACTCTGGGTCTGATGGAGCCGACGGGGTCCGGTATCGGGGGCGATTTGTTTGCTATTGTCTGGGACGCGGAATCGGGAAAGTTATATGGATTGAATGCAAGTGGCCCGGCTTCCCGTTCCGTTTCCCTGGAAGCGGTTCGAAAGCAGGGGTATGATCGAATGCCCGCTGTCGGCGGACTGCCGGTTACGGTTCCCGGCTGTGTTGGCGGTTGGTCTGCATTGCACGACCGGTTCGGCAAACTCCCCATGGCTGAAATTCTGGCACCGGCAATTGATTACGCGGAAAAGGGATTTCCGTTGAGTGAGGTGATTGCCTACTACTGGGGCAGAGGCGTCCGGTCTTTGAAGGGATTTGATGAATTTCAGCGGGTCTATGCGCCGGACGGCCATGCACCGGTCGAAGGTGAACGGTTCCGCAATCCGGATCTTGCAAGGACACTGTCGCGGATTGCGCGGGAAGGGACGGATGCGTTCTACACCGGTGAGGTGGCTGAATCCATTGTGGCAGTGGTTCGTGAGAATGGCGGGTTTATGGACTTGGCGGATCTGAAAGGGTATGAACCGGAATGGGTGGAGCCGTTGTCTGTGAATTATCGTGGTTATGATGTGTGGGAATTGCCGCCCAATGGACAGGGAATTGCCGCTCTACAGATGCTTCAAATGTTGCAGCAGCTGGATCTTCGCGCAATGGGGCATAACTCTGCGGCATATCTGCATACGTTAATTGAAGTGAAGAAAATCGTGTATGAGGATCGGGCACGCTATTATGCGGATCCCCGCTTTGCGAACGTGGATTTGCAACGGCTGTTGTCTGCAGATTATGCAAAAGACCGCCTCCGGTTGTTCAACGACGAAAAAGCTGCAAGGAAGCAACCGGCCGGTGACGGGATTCTGGAAGAGGGGGACACGGTCTATATGACGGTGGCGGACAGTAAAGGGAATATGGTTTCTCTGATTCAGAGCAACTATATGGGCTTTGGTTCCGGCCTGGTTCCGGCGGGTAAGGGCTTTACCCTGCAGGATCGGGGTGCTCTGTTCGGCCTTGAAAAGGGACATCCCAATGCATTGGCTCCAGGCAAGCGGCCGTTCCATACCATTATTCCCGCCTTTGTAACGAAGAACGGAAAACCGGTGTTCAGTTTCGGTGTGATGGGCGGATCCATGCAACCCCAGGGTCATGTTCAGGTCCTTTGCAACATTCTGGACTTCGGAATGAACATTCAGGAGGCGGGTGACGCCCCGCGTTTCAGGCATGGGGGGTCTTCTCAGCCTTCGGGTGGTCATATGAAAGACGGCGGGGTCGTATATCTGGAGTCGGGCATTCCGGCGGAAGTTCACCGTGAACTGATGAAGAGAGGGCATCATCTTGCCGGAACAGTTGGCGGTTTCGGCGGATACCAGGGAATCTGGCGGGATCCGGTTACCGGCATACTGGCAGGCGCCACGGAATCACGGAAGGACGGTTGTGCAATCGGATTCTGAGCTGGAAAAAAGAAAGCCCCGGATTTCCGGGGCTTCTATGTTTTTGTCAGGGGGAGAACTCAGCCTGCGAGTCCGCCCATTCCACCCATGGATGCAAAGAATGCAGCCCCAAGGACAACCCACAGGATTATCATGATCACGACCACGATCACGAAGTAAATCAGCCATGCCAGGAAGGCCTTGCCCAGCGTTGTCTTAAAGAACTTCTGGATCAGGAAGATAATAATTACAATTGCCGCAACGACACCCAGGATCGGCCCGACAACCGGAACGAAGCCCAGAATAAACGAAGCGACAAACCCGAGGATCCAGCCCAGCAGCGTAACCAGTGCAGCTTTACCGAAGCTTGCTCCATCGATTTTTACAATTTTTGCACCAACGAACAGGAAAAGTGCGTTGAGCAGGAATGCGACAACCAC
>DAINNF010000153.1:0-5963 GCA_036736005.1 Acidobacteriota bacterium | reverse complement strand
AAAAACCGACCGCCGGTTGTCCACAGAAGCGGCCCGTCCGTTCACCCGCACCCCGCAGGGAACCGCCGCCCATCATCATTCCTCCCACCACCATCACCATCATCATCACGCATAAACCCTGAACTGAATCACGGTCGCATGCAGTCATCCCCGATTGATCCCGGGGTGAATTCCCGTATCTGAAAACCGGACGAAAATCGTCTGCAACGTGCGTCGTGGTGCACCCCCGGTGTGCCCGGCGTGTATCCCGAACGGAGTAAAGTATGAACAAATTGAGACTTGTCGTCCCCAAAGGACGGATTCAGCGGAACGTGCTGTCCCTGCTGGAGGCCTCCGGTATCCGGATTCTGACGGATGAGCGGCAGTACAAGCCGGTGGTGTCGGACAGCGAAATAGAAATCAAAATCATGAAGCCCCAGAACATTCCGCGACTGGTGGAGCTGGGTTCCCACGACGCGGGCTTTACCGGACTCGACTGGATCCGGGAAACCGGAGCGGATGTGACGGAAATCATGGACCTGGGATTTGATCCGGTCCGGGTGGTGGCGGCAGCGCCCGAAGGGACGGACCTGAATGACCTGACCGTGCGTCGCGTGGTGGTGGCATCTGAATACGAAGGGCTGGCCAGGAGTTGGCTGGACCAGATGAAACTGGATTATGTGCTGCTGCGCACCTTCGGGGCTACCGAGGTGTTTCCGCCCGATGACGCGGATCTGATCGTGGACAACACCTCCACGGGCCGTACGCTCCAGGAACACCGGCTGAAAATCCTGGATACCCTGATGACATCGTCCACCCGGTTCATCGCAAACCGGTCGGCACTTGAGGATCCCTGGAAGCAGGTCCGCATCCAGCGTCTCGGCATGCTGTTCGACGCCATCCTCAATGCCCGCAAACGGGTCATGCTGGAAATGAACGTGCCGAAAGAGGTGTTCGAGGCGGTGCTGCAGGTGCTGCCCGCCATGCGTGCCCCCACCGTCGCGCCCCTGCACGGGGAAGGTGGATTTTCGGTGAAGGTGGCGGTGAAACGGGACCAGGCGGCCCCACTGGTGGTGAGGCTGAAAGAAATGGGAGCACGGGACATCCTGGAATATGAACTGAAAAAGGTGATGGTATGAACGGGACAGTCCGACTGAACCGGAACGAAAACGCCTGGGGATGTTCTCTGCGGGTACTGGAGGCGCTTCGGGGCCTGAAAGCGGATGACGTGAGCCGCTATCCGGACGGTGATCCCCTGCGGGAAGAGCTGGCGCGGCAAACCGGCCTGGAACCTGAACAGGTGCTGGTGACCGCGGCCGGAGACGAAGCAATCCGGTGTGTGGTGGACGGGTTGACGGAGCCCGGCGACCGGATCGTCATTCCGGTCCCGGAATTTCCGATTTTCCGGTGGTGCGCTGAAATACGGAACCGGGTGGTGTCTGCGGTGCCGCTGGACCGGGATTTTCAATACAACATAGACGCAGTAATCCGGGCCGGCGCGGATGCAAAGCTCGTCGTCCTGATCAGTCCCCACAATCCCACCGGATCCGTGCTTCCGTCACCGGATCTGGAGCGGATTCTGACGGCCCTGCCGGATACCACCGTGCTGCTGGATGAGGCGTACGGGGAGTTTGACGGAAATACCGCGGCGGGCCGGGTCAACCAATATCCCAACCTGCTGGTGCTCAAGACATTCTCCAAGGCATACGGACTGGCCGGCATGCGACTGGGGATGCTGACGGGGAATCCGGATTTGATCCGGCAGGCCGAAGGGGCACAGATGCCCTATTCGGTGGGGACACCCTCCCTGAAGGCGGGACTGGCGGCGCTGGATGATACAGAATTCGTCGGCCGTGTGCGGGAACGGCTGGTTCGCAACCGGTATCGCATGCGGGACGGACTGGGTCGGT
Source organism: Acidobacteriota bacterium (assembly GCA_036736005.1). Classification (GTDB taxonomy): domain Bacteria; phylum Acidobacteriota; class Holophagae; order Thermotomaculales; family Thermotomaculaceae; genus DAINNF01. Next base: position 4,074 of record DAINNF010000153.1, on the reverse strand, counting down.
GCGGCATCATGACGCTGCCATCCCGGTCCAACTTTCTGTGCGCATGGTTCGGAGACGGTGCGGTCGACATTCAGGCATCGCTGGAATCCGAGGGTCTGGTCATCCGGGACATCACCGGCGCCCATGGCATGCCCGGCTGGCTCCGGTTCACCGTGGGGACTGACCGGGAAACCCGGTTTGCGGTTCAGACCGCGGCCCGACGTTTCCGGCCGGAAGCTCTGTTGTTCGACATGGATGGGGTGCTGGTGGATGTCCGGGAGTCTTACCGGAAAACCATTGCCCGGACGGTGGAGAGTTTTACCGGTGTTGAACCGCCACCGCAGGAGATTCAACGGCTGAAAAACGAGGGGGGCTACAACTGTGACTGGGCGTTGACCGAACGGCTGATCCGGGATTCGGGCATGGAAGTGGACCGGCAGGCATTGGTGGACCGGTTCCAGCAGCTGTTTCTGGGAGAGAACGGGAACGGCCTGATTCAAAACGAACGGATGATGGTGGAACCGGGCATGCTCCGCCGTCTGAAAGAAGCATACCGGCTGGGGGTGGTGACCGGCAGACCCGCGGCGGAAACGCGCCTGTCGCTGGAACGGCTGAACCTGACGCAGCTGTTTGATGTGGTGGTAACCCGGGATGACCTGCCGGCGGAAAGCGGAAAACCGGAGCCGGACGGCCTGCTGCAGGCCATGGAGAAGCTGGGTGTCAGGACCGGGATCTATCTCGGTGACACCGTGGACGATATGTGTGCTGCGCTGCGTGCCCGCCTGGTGCCGGTGGGGGTAACGGCTCCCGGTACCGGGCGAAACACACGGCGGAAGCTGCTGGAGGTCGGGGCAATTCGGGTGCTGACCTCGGTGAATCGACTGGAGGACTGGATCGATGCGAAACGGAACAATTGAACGGAAGACAAGAGAGACGGCAATCCGGGGCAAGCTGAACCTGGATGGAACCGGACAGACCACGATTGATATGCCGGTGGGTTTCCTTGCCCACATGCTGGACAGCTTCGCCCGCCACGGGCGGTTTGATCTGGCGTTGACCGGCACGGGCGACCTGCAGGTGGACCAGCACCACTTTCTGGAAGATTGCGGGTATGTGCTGGGACGCCTGTTTGACGACGCCCTGGGAGACCGCTCGGGGATCCGCCGGTCCGGGTGGTTCGTCCAGCCCATGGATGACGCCCTGTCCGCGTTCGGCGTGGACATCGGCGGACGCCCCTGGCTCATCTTCGAAGGGCAGTTGAAACGACGCTTTGCGGGTGATATGGATGTCGACCTGCTGTCCGAGTTCTTTGCGGGATTCAGCCGGGGGCTTCAGGCCAACGTGGTGGTCCAGCTGCAGCGGGGTGAAAACGACCACCACAGAATCGAGGCGGCCTTCAAGGCATTCGGGCGGGCGATGGAAGATGCCTGTACCCGTACCGGCGTGGCCGGTGTGCCCAGCGCAAAGGGATCACTGGACCGAACCCCGGAGGCGATCCCATGATCGGTGTAATTGATTACGGGGCAGGTAATCTCCGCTCGGTCCACAACATGCTGAATGCCATCGGCGTGGTCAGTCGCCGCATCCAGGAACCGGCCGACATGAACGGCCTGAACGGTGTGATCCTCCCCGGCGTGGGTGCCTTCGGTTCCGCCATGAAGAAACTGGAGGAGACCGGGCTTGCGGACGCGGTGGGTGCCTGGCTGGATATGGACCTGCCGTTCCTGGGCATCTGTCTCGGTCTGCAGCTCCTGTTTGAAGGGAGCGACGAATCCCCGAAAGCGAAAGGATTCGGGAAATTCAAGGGAAGATGCAGGCGGTTACAGGACGGCCGGGTCCCCCACATCGGCTGGAACCAGGTGCATACACCGGACGACCTGCTGTATCGCGGTATCGGGGACGACCCCTATTTCTACTTTCTCCACAGCTATGCGGTGGACGCGAAAGCGGCGCCCGGCGCTGGATTGACAGACTACCATGGCCCGTTCACCGCCTCGTTGACCGAGGGGAACTGCCGGGCGGTCCAGTTTCACCCGGAAAAGAGTGGAGAAGCGGGCGCAAAACTGTTGCAGAACTGGGTGGCGTCATGCTGGCGGTAAGGCTGATCCCCTGCCTGGATATGGACGACGGCCGGGTGGTGAAAGGGGTGCGGTTCAACAACCTGCGCGACGCGGGCGACCCGGTTACACTGGCGGCCGCATACAACGGGGACGGCGCGGATGAGATATCGGTGCTGGACGTGGGGGCGACGGTAAAGAGCCGGGACACCATGCTGGACGTGATCCGGAACCTGGCTAAACAGGTGTTTGTGCCGCTTTCCGCGGGTGGCGGCGTGCGCTCGACGGCCGACATGCGGCGCATGCTGGAGGCCGGCGCCGACAAAGTCTCTGTCTGTTCTGCCGCCTTGCAGAATCCCGGACTGTTGACCGAAGCGGCAGCACGGTTCGGGTCCCAGTGCGTGGTGATCTCCATCGATGCCGCAAGGTTCAACGGGTCCTGGAAAGCCATGTCTGCCGGCGGCAGCCGGGACAGCGGCCGGGACGCGGTGGAATGGGCGAAAGAAGCGGTGGACCGGGGAGCGGGAGAAATTCTGCTCAATTCCATTGACCGGGACGGCACCCATGCCGGTTATGACCTGGACCTCATTCACACAATTTCAAAAACCGTGGATGTGCCCATTATCGCCTCGGGTGGGGCGGGAGACCCGGACCACCTGGCCGAGGCCGTAGGGACCGGTGCATCGGCGGTGCTGCTGGCTTCCGTGCTCCATGACGGACAGTGGACCATAAGCGGATTGAAACAGGAACTGAAAAAGAGAGGAGTGCGGGTACGATGCTGATTCCATCGATTGACCTGATGAACAACCGTGCCGTTCAGCTGGAAGGCGGAGCGGCATTGAAACTGGAGCGAACGGACGTGGATGAACTGGCCGCCCGTTTCCGGCGGGCGGGAGAAACGGCTGTGATCGACCTGGACGCTGCCCTGGGAAAAGGAAACAACCGGGAGACGATCAGCCGGCTGTGTGCTGCGGGACCCTGCCGGGTGGGTGGCGGTATCCGTTCGGTAGACACCGCACGGGACGTGCTGAGGGCCGGAGCGGAAAAGATGATTGTCGGTACGGCCGCACTGGACGGGGACCGGATCAATACCGGTTTCCTTGATGAACTGGGAGCGCTGGCGGGAACGCAGCGAATCATCGTGGCCCTGGACACCCGTGACGGACAGGTGGTCACCGACGGCTGGCGGCATACAACCGGACTGGACCCTGTTCCCATGCTGGAACAACTGGGGGGCCGGGCCGGGGGCGTCATGGTGACATTCGTGGAGATTGAAGGACGCATGACCGGCCTGGACCGGGACCGGGTGCAGAAGCTGGCGGATGCCTGTCCGGTACCGCTGACGGTGGCGGGAGGCGTTGCGGATCCGGATGATATCCGGATGCTGACCGGCCTGGGTGTGGACGTGCAAGTAGGCATGGCGTTGTATACCGGCGCTGTTCCGTTTGAAGACGGGGTGATTGCCGGTCTCAACTGGCGGTCCGGCCTGATTCCCACCATCACTGTGGACGAAGACGGGACCGTGCTGATGATGGCCATGAGTTCACCGGAATCCCTGAAACGGACGCTGAAGACCGGGGACATGTGGTACTGGTCCCGATCCCGCCGGGAACTGTGGCGCAAGGGGGCGACCTCAGGCAATACCCAGCAACTGATCGGATTGCGGGCGGACTGTGACGGCGACACCCTGCTGGCCCGGGTGAGGCAGACGGGACCGGCCTGTCACACCGGCCAGGACAGCTGTTTCGGACCCCGGTCCCTGACGCTGGACGCGCTCCAGCAGGTGGTGGCGGACCGGATGGCCAATCCCCGTCCCGGTTCCTATACCGCGGGGCTCAGTCCGTCCAAGATGCGGCAGAAACTGATTGAGGAAGCCGGTGAAGTGGCGCTGGCAACCGATGACGACAACCTGGTGGCGGAAGCAGCGGACCTGCTGTACTTCCTCACCGTGATCCTGGCCCAGCGAGACATACCACTTGCGGATGTTCGCCGGGAGCTGGAACGGAGACGGATATGATGAAGCAAGTTACACCCGCCG
>DAINNF010000152.1:0-5969 GCA_036736005.1 Acidobacteriota bacterium | reverse complement strand
CCGGGGGGGTGCGACGCTTGTTTGTTACCAAACCTGGTTTACCTCATCGCAGTCCCAGTAATAACAATCGATGTAGACACCGTTCTCTGCACAACCCCAAAGGCACAAGCCATTCCAGACTACAACGCCTCCGCATTTCTGCACACAGGGATGATCGAGATCAATGATGCCACCTGAACCAGCGGCTGCTACCGCCATATTCAAGGCAACGGTGGTTAAGACAAGGGCAATCCAACCTCTGAGTTTCTTCATACTGCCTACAGTTAGTTTTCGTTGTAGCCGGCTATGCAAATTACCCTAAAGCAAGAGGGGAAACCGTGTCAATCTGAAGAATCAACGATCTTTTCGGAGCGGCTGCTTGGCAAGTGATTTTATTACAGGCACTTACGTTTCTAATATTTGAACAACACTGAATAATCTACGATTTTGCTTCGTTTCGTATGCTTTTTGAACATCAATTCTAGGTTGCGAGTAAGGGGTTGAGCGCCAGCTCGACCGCAAGCGCCTTGCCGGAACGGAAAATCTCTCCGCAGTCTGTCCGGCAACGATTGCGCTTATCCGGATATTGCGTGCTGATTGGCTGTACCACAGCCGGGTCATTGCGAGACGTCTAAGTTGTTGTGTGATAAGATGCCCGCATCAAGAAGAACACGGAGCAGGTGATGAAGAAGATCCTCTTTCTGATGGCAGTTTTCAGTGTTGCGGTGATGGGAGGTGAACTCCACGATGCGGCGAGAAACGGTGATCTGGAAACGATCAAGAAACTGGCAACACCTTCCACCATCAATTCATTGGATGACAATGAGAGAAGCGTCCTTTCCTGTGCCGCGGCAAATGGACAATTGGATGTCGTCAAGTGGCTGCTTAAACATGGGGCGGATCCCAACCTGTCCAACTGGCAGTCACCATTGTCCCAGGCTTGTTTCTACGGGCATTATGACGTTGCCAGAATCCTGTTGGAAAATGGCGCGGACCCCAATTTCACAACACATACTGGAGCAACTCCCTTAAGCGAAGCAGTCGATCAGACAAAAGGTGCGAAGATGGTTGAATTGTTGATCGCATACGGGGCTGATGTCAGTTGGTTGGACAGAAATACAAAAGGAACGTTACTGCACAAAGCCGCATACAATTGTGAACCAGGTATGGTTCAGCTTCTGCTTGAACAGGATATGGATCCCAACGCACTTGCCAGTGGAAAATGGTGCAATGGGTGGACTCCACTGTATTTTGCCAGAGATGAAGATTCGGCCATATTGCTTCTGAATGCCGGTGCAGATCCCAATCATCAGGCTGCTGACGGGTTTACGCCACTGATGCAGGCGGCAGTGCATGACAGGAAGAGTATTGTCAGTCTCTTATTGGCGCGTGGTGCAGATCCTGCTGTTGAAGATAACACCGGAAAGCGGGCAGTGGATTTTGCTTTCAGAAACGGTAGCACGGAAATCTGCAGACTGCTTGGCGAGAAGAGTGGAGCCGTCGATGTCCGTGAGCTGCAGAAGGAACAAGAACCCGATTACTGGGAATCTGTGAAGGGATCAACGACGCGACGTTTGAAGAAGGACGACCTTGCAGAAAAGGAGCGCATTCGACTGACCATTGTCAGTGGTGAACTCAGTTTGCTTAAACAGATGTCTCTCAATATGAATCAACTGAATCAAATGTTGGACAATTACCTTACACCCTTACATCTGGCTTCTTTCACGGGGAAAACAGAGATCGTGAGATGGCTATTGGAGCAAGGCGTGGACGTATCAATTCGTGTACCCAAAGAGAATGAAGTATGGTTGGAAGGACTTGATGCATTGGGCCTGGCGATTCAACAGAAGCACGAACACGTTGCGTTGCTTCTGATTGAGGCCGGTGCGCCATTGGACAGAACGTATGTTGATGGTCAGCGTCTTTTGCATGGATTCTGCTTCAAAGGCATGAACCAGGCTCTCGCCGCATATATTCGGTACGGGGGGGACATACACTATAGTCTTCCCAATGGCACCACACCCCTCATGCTGGCGGTGAAGGGCGGCTATGCGGAGGTCGTCAAAATCCTGCTGGAAAACGGGGCCGATCCGGGCGCGAAGGTCACATCCGGACCGATGAAAGGCCGAACAGCATTGGATTATGCCCGCGACCTGGGCTATGACGAAATCACCAACCTGTTGACTGCGGCTTCATCACCCAACTCAGAATAGACCCGATAGCTCTGTTCTTAGATTGTCCCGGCCTGCGAAGCCCAGCACTATCGGACAAGCACTATCAGAAGAGTGCTCGTTGAAAAAAGTGCTGGGTGAACAGCCATGCCTTTAACATCCGGATAACGGGATACAATACCGCACCACCGATTCCGGGCGGGAGGGAGCTTTCAGGCGAACCGCACCAACCTGGGAATCGGCACGCGAAGGATTGGGCCTGATGTGGGCGTTCGGGACGGGAGCGTACGAGGAGCAGTACATCGGTACGTGACGAGAAGCGGATGGAGTGAACGCGCGCAGATGGTCCGGGACTTGAGCGTGGAATGAAAGGAGGGGGGAGGGGTAATGTTGTGTGGCCATTGACAAGTCGCCTGACTCCCGGCACCAGGCGAAACAAAGCCCCTGCGAAAAGCAGGCGTCAAGGCTCCGGTGGCTCGTTGATGCGTGCATCGGAACGAGACAATCGGAGCCTTGAACGGAAGCGGGACCATCGGTCCCGTAAGGCTGTTTACGCCGGGTGCTCTCTTATCGTGACCGCAATGAGGGCCAGTTCTTACACCTTCGCAATCTCTTCCAGGTAACGGCGATACGCGTTGCTCTCGTGTTGCTTTTCAACCGCGGCGGTGCCGATCACAAACCCGTCAGCCGTTGCCAGCGCTTCGGCCGCCTGCTGCGGCGTGCGAATGCCAAACCCCAGCACCACCGGCGCCGTCGTATGCCGCCGTATCGCCTCCACTTGGCGCCGCACCGCCGGCGACCCCGGCGTAGCCGCGCCGCCCGTGATCCCGCGCACCCCGATGAAATATACAAACGGCGGTGTCTGACCCGCAATCACGGCCAGATCTTCTTCCCGCGACTCCGGCGTCACAAACGGCACCTGCGGAAGCGTCAGCCCCAGCTGAACCATTTGCCTCTGCATCCGTACCGGCACGTCCGGCAGGATGACGCCGCGCACCCCGCCGTTCAGCTTTTCGCCCAGTTGTTTTGCCCCATACCGGTACACCACGTTGGCATAGGTCATCAGGTAGCGGTCCGCGCCGTTGACCGGCACCTTGCCGATGTCCTCCAGGATGTCGTCCACCGTGATGCCGGTTTCCAGCACCTGGTGCATGGCCCCCGCGATAACCGGGCCGTCCGCCACCGGGTCGCTGAAGGGCAGCCCGATTTCCACAAAGTCAAATCCCAGTTCTTCAATGGCGGCCAGCCGCTCCCGGAACGCCGCCCGGTCCGGATAGCCCCCCACCAGGTAAATGCCCTTCATAACAGTGCCTCCAGTGCTTCCATGTCCTTGTCGCCGCGACCCGACAGGTTGACCAGAACGGTTTTCCCTTTCAAGTCCGCTGCATGCTGCATAACGTAGCCGACCGCATGGGCGGATTCCAATGCCGGGATGATGCCTTCCGTGCGGGACAATGCCTGGACGGCGTCCAGTGCCTGCCCGTCGGTGACCGAGCTGAAGGTCACACGGCCTTCTTTGTTCAGGTATGCATGCTGGGGACCGATGCCCGGATAGTCCAGCCCGGCGGACACCGAGTGGACCGGCAGCACCTGGCCGTTGGTGTCGCTCAACAACATGCTCATGCAGCCGTGGAGGATACCCGGTTCTCCCATGCCGACGGTGCGGGCATGGTCGCCTGGCCCGTCCGACCGCCCGCCCGCTTCCACCCCGATCAGCTTTACGTCACGGTCATCCAGGAAACCCTGGAAAATACCGATGGCGTTGCTGCCACCCCCCACGCAGGCCACCACCATGTCGGGAAGCGGACCGCCGTCAAAGTATGCACGGGATTCTCTGCCGATGACGGCCTGGAAGCCGGCCACGATTTCCGGGTAGGGATGGGGTCCCACCACCGAGCCGATGATGTAATGGCTGGTTTCCACAGAGGCGACGAAGTCCTGCAGGGCGGCATTGATGGCGTCTTTCAGGGTGCGTGACCCCTCTTCCACCACCTTGACCTCCGCCCCCATCAGTTTCATGCGTCGCACATTGGGGGCCTGACGGGCGGCATCCACTGCCCCCATATAAACGGTACAGTCCAGTCCCAGCATGGCACAGGCAGCCGAGGTGGCTACCCCGTGCTGGCCGGCTCCGGTTTCCGCAATCACCCGATGTTTACCCATGTGGCGGGTCAGCAGGGCCTGGCCCACGGTGTTGTTGATTTTGTGGGCGCCGGTATGAAGGAGGTCTTCCCGTTTCAGGAGGACTTGGACGCCCAGTTCGTCTGACAACCGTGTGGCGCTGTATACCGGCGTGGGCCGGCCTGCGAACCGGTTCAACAGGTCATTCAGTTCTGTTTCAAATTGAGGGTCGGCCATCCGGTCCCGGTATGCGTCCTCCAGCCGGTCCATGGCCGGGATCAGCGTTTCCGGAACAAACTGACCGCCGAACTCACCGTAAAATCCGTTCACCGCACGCATCGCGCACCGCCTCCATGAATTGCCGGATCAGCATGGGATCCTTGTTGCCGTTATGTTCCACGCCCGAGGACACATCCACGCCGGCTGGCTGATGGTCCCGAATGACCTGTTGCACGTTCTTCGGAGTCAGACCCCCTGCCAGGATCACGGGCACATCCAGTCGCCTGAGCCAGTCGGGAAATAAGCCGAACCGGCCGGAACCGCGCGTGGGATCGTACAGAAAATATTCCGGTGAACTGGATGCTGGCGGCGGCTCGGTGCCCGCCAGGATCAGACTGTCAACGGGGGCCGGTTCATAGAGCTGGACCAGGTCCACCACGTCGCACACGTCCGCCACTTCCCATGCATAAAGACCCACAGCCACCGTCCTGACCCGTCCGGCCGCCTGGCTGACCAGTGCGCGAACGGTGTTTGGTGATACATAGCGTCGGCTTGTGGGATGCAGGACGAAGCCCACCGCGGACGCACCGTTGAGGATGGCGGCTTCCAGGTCCTGGGACCGGGTAATGCCGCAGATTTTCACGAACATGGTTGTTCCTCCGATTCTTCCAGTGCGTTTCGAAACGACCGTATCACCGGTCCGGGGTGGTCAGTAGCCATCAGCGCCGAGCCCACCAGGAAGGCGTCCGCCCCGACACTGCGCAACCGTTTTACATCATCGGGCGTGCCGATCCCGCTCTCCGCCACCTTCACAATACCTGCCGGAATCCGGGGCAGCATCTGTTCCACGCGGGTAATGTCCACCTCCATGGTGTTCAGGTTGCGGGTATTGATGCCCACAATTCGGGGGTTCAGCGGTAACACGCGATCCAGTTCATCCGGTTCGTGGATTTCAAACAGGATGCTCAACTGTCTGGCCCGGGCGGCCTCCGCCAGTCCGGTCATTTGACTGTCCGTCAGCGCGGCGGCAATCAGGAGAACAGCATCCGCTCCGCAACGATACGCGGCCTCAATCTGGACCGGGCTGATCACAAAGTCCTTGCACAGCACCGGCAGGCTCACCACCGAGGACACGCCCACCAGGTCATCGAACGATCCGCCGAAAAACGGTTCATCGGTCAGCACACTGATAGCGCCCGCCCCGGCCGACTCATACTGGACGGCTCTACAAAGGGGATCGGTGGTGGGAAAGTCACCCTTACTGGGGGACCGGCGTTTCACTTCACAGATGAAGGGATGGCGTTTCAGGGACGCGGCCAGGTCCAGAACGGGCTTTTTGCGGTCCGTTTTCGGCGGGCGAAACTGCTTCAGGTCTTGCCGTTTCTGCTCCAGAATCCGGTCCATCATGGCCGCACCGCCAGTTGTTTCAGTTTGGCCGCCACCTTCCCCTGTTCCAGGGCTTCTCTTGCGGCATCAAAG
>DAINNF010000151.1:0-6045 GCA_036736005.1 Acidobacteriota bacterium | reverse complement strand
GAAGTTGACCCGGGATTGATCACAATCACGACTTCCTGCTGCATGCTGCCTCCATATTTCATGTATCCATACGTGGGAAGTGTAGCACAGGGCTTCATGATGCGCATGTGTCGTATGTCTACAACCCTATTCAAAGATGAGAAAGGTGTTCTGCTGACGGGTTTCAGAGGGAACGAATCTTGATTTTCTCCAAAAAAGTGAACGGAAAATGGATTGACCGGTGTCACATCTTGTGGGAAAATTCCGACAAGGCATCCATAAAATCTATGAAAGGGGGTGAGAGGGGAACGCACTAGTTTCAGCTGTTATGGCAGTTTATCTGCCGAATTCGATATTCATAAATATCGGGAGGTCTAACGAATGAAGAAGTTTGTATGGGTAGCATTGATGCTGTGTGTGACGATGGGTTTTGCGCAGCAGAAGTACAGCGTGCTCACCGGTACCGTTTCAGTTGATGGTAATGCGCTGCCGGGCGTGACGCTGCAGCTGACCGGTCCCAACCTGATGGGACAGCGTACCGTCGTCAGTGACGAAAACGGTGTTTACCGTTTCACGCTGATTCCGCCGGGCCAGGGTTATGAACTGAACGCAACCATGATGGGATTCCAGCCCTTTGTTCGTAAGAACATCGCACTGCCGCTGGGTAAAACCATTACGGTTGATGTTAACATGAGCGACGCAACGGTGGAGGAAGAGATCATCGTTACGGCGGAAGCCCCGCTGATCGATACCACTTCCAACGAGGTATCCACCAACCTGCGTACGGAGTTTGTCCAGACACTGACCAACGACCGTCAGTTCCAGATGGTGATGGCAATGATGCCGGGTACCATTGAAGGCAACAACCCCAGTATGCTGGGTGGTGCGGACTCGGATAACGTGTACATGGTGGACGGTGCCGATACCACTGACCCGCTGACCCACACCTGGGGTCTGGCCATGAACTTTGACACCCTGGAAGAAGTCCAGGTGGTCATGGGCGGTGTTTCCGCTGAGTATGGTCGTGGACAGGGTGCTGTGGTGAACCTGGTCACCAAGTCCGGTGGTAATGAATTCCACGGCAACTTCCGCTTCATCAAGTCCGACATTGCGTGGAACTCGGAATCAAACGGCAAACCGTTTGATGAAGCCACCAAGTATACGACGGAAGACCGTTGGGCGATGACCCTCGGTGGTCCGATCATGAAGGACAAGCTGTGGTTCTTTGTCTCGTATGAAAACCGTGACAAGAACAAGCAGACATTCCATTATGCCAACCTTGCGGACTTCGTGGTACATGATCCTGCATTGCAGAAGGCGGAGACGCCGAGTTATGCCGGTCACTATCTCTCTGTGAAGCTGACCTGGCAGATCAACGAAAATCATTCGTTGATGGCGCTGTACAACGAAGACCCGATTGATTTCCCGCTGTATTCCTATCTGAACTACAACTACTATGCGGATCCGTTTGCAGTAGAACGGAAACAGGGCGGCGAATCCTACTTCCTGGAATGGAACTGGATGATCTCTGCGGACTCTTTCCTGACCTTCAAGGTACAGGACAATGATTCTCCGTTGAGCAATACCCCCCGTGGCGGTCAGATGGCCACCATGGACAACCCGGCAATGCGGTATGATGCATATACCGATGCCGGCGGGATCTCCAGTTTCTTCACGGGCATTTCCGCTCCGACGGCCAACTATGTATCCACCCGTGAATTCACGTCCTACAAGGCACTGTACTCCAAGTTCCTGGACACCGGATATGGTTCCCATGACCTGAGTATCGGTGCTGAAGTCCGCGATTCCAAGTATGGTTCCCGCGATATGATCTACAATGGCGGTCACTATATGCGGTGGCGGGAAGACTATGAACGGTATTATGGCCTCGGTGGCTACTATATCTTCTATGATGACCAGCGTCTGCCGGCCATCACCAATGAAGATTACAAGGCCATCTATGTTCAGGACAAGTGGGCGGTTACCGATCGCCTGACCCTGAACCTGGGTCTCCGTTCCGAGAACCTGGTACTGGCCAATGTCGATAATGTTGACATTGTGGAAAACAAGTTCGGTGACATGCTGGCGCCCCGTATCGGTTTCGCCTATGACATCGACGGCGACAGCCTGCACGCGTCTTACTCCCGGTACTATGATGCGATCGGTAACTGGGTTGTGACCAACAGCCAGCCCGGCCAGCAGTACAGTCTGGATCAGTGGTATGCACTGATTACCCCGTCTGAACTGCGGGCCATGGGTATGGCACCCTGGGACAACCTGGCTGACTGGCAGGCGATTATGCCGTCCGCTCAGCCGGACCTGTGGTCCTATGCCGGTGGTGGCACCTACGGACCGGATGGTAGCATTGACATTATCGGTTCGCTGGATCCGTCCTACATGGACGAATTCACGATCGGATATGAATGGCAGGTGAGCCCGCTGTATGCATTGGGCTTCAATTATGTGACCCGCGAATGGAAAGATGCCTATGAAGATGCGGACGACAACCAGGATGGTGTGTGGGAATTCCGCACCGTTGATGATACCTGGCGTGAATATGACGCCCTGATCTTCACGGCGCAGAAGAAGCTGGCGGAAGACGGCTTCCAGTTCCTGTTCTCTTACACCTATTCCCGGACCAAGGGGTACAGCGCGTCTGACAACTCCACGGTCTACCTGGATACGCCGTATCAGTATTTCAACTACTATGGCCGTGTCAACGATGTGCCGCACGTGATCAAGTTCAACGGATCCTACAAGTTTGACTTCGGTCTGCTGATCGGTTTGAACTATACCCTCAGTTCCGGTGTGTCCTGGACTCCGACCATTACGGTTGAGAACATGATTCCGGGCGTTAACGAAGGCTACACGGAAGATGTTTATGCTGAAAAGCGAGGCAGCCGTCGCATGGCCGGATGGTCCCGTGCCGATCTGCACGTGGAATACGGTTTTGACGTCTGGAGAGATGTGAACCTGTCCATCTATGCCGACATCTTCAACGTGTTCAATACCCGGTCAACCTGGGGCCTCGACGGTTCCATGGGTTATGGTACCTATGATACCGACGCAGAGCCCGGTACCCAGGCGTATGAAGACTATGTGAAGACCCATGCGCCGATTGTACTGGATGCCAATGACAACTTCGGCGAAACGACGCAGTGGCAGTTCCCGCGGTCCTACTACCTCGGGTTGAACCTGAAATTCTAACGGGCCTTGGTCCGAACAAGGGGGGCTCAGCCCCCCTTTCTTTTTTTGTACTATTTTTTTGGAGGAGAAAACCAAATGCGGAAGTTTCTGATCCTGCTGATGCTGGGCGTGTTGCCGCTTAGCGCGCAGAACCTGTTTCAGGATTTTGAGTATGTAACGGTAACCGGTACCGTCGTCACCCCTGCCGGGGATCCGGTGGTGGATTGTAATGTGGAACTGCGGATCGTATCCCAGGGTGGTCTGGGCGTGGGTGTCCTGACGTCCGGTTCCAGGGACACCACCCGGATGAAAAAGGCCGGCTGGGCACGGACCGACGAAAACGGCACGTACAAGATCGATGGCGTGCCGGTTCCCGGTTCCTATGTGGTGGTTGTCAAGGGTGTGAAGGGTTACAAACAGACCCAGATGCCTGTTCGCATCGATGAGGGGACCGGAGATGCATATGATGCCGGAAAACTGGTGCTGGAAAAATTCAAGGATATCGATGCCAAAACCAAGAAACTTCTGAAAAAGGCCAGCAAGGCCCTGGAAGAAGGAAAACTGGATGAGGCGGAGACCCTCTTGAAAGAAGCGGATGCCCGCACGCCGGAGCTGCCGGAGGTGTATGTCAGTCTCGGAAACATCGATCTGAAGAAGAAAGATTACAAGGGTGCATACGCCAACTTCAAGAAGGCCTTCGATCTGGGTGAACGCAAGCCCGAACTGAGCCGGATTGCGGCACAGATGGCGTTCCAGTTCCAGAAATTCGACGAAGCACTGGAGTTTCTCGGTGTTGTACTGGAAGCGGACCCGGAAGACTTGAATTCGACGTATCTCGCAGGTGTGTCCGCCTACAACCTCCAGAATTTCGAGCTGGCCCAGAAGTATTTTCAGACCTATCTGGATGGCAAGGGTGGCGTTTCCCGTGACGTGAATTTCCTGTATGTGTTCGGTATGACCGAACTGGCACTGGATAACCTGGAAGCTGCAACAAAATACCTGCACGAAGCGTATCGCTTCGGGTGGAAGGCCGATGTCGGGTTCATGAAAACACTGGCCAATGCCTATATCAAGCTGGACGAAAATGAAGAGGCAAAGGCGGTGTTGAAGGAACTGCTGGACAAGTACCCGGAATTTGAAGGCCGGGAACAGGCCGAAAAGGTGTATGAATCCCTGTAATGTCCAGGTTTGAAGGAGTGTAAGATGAAGGGCTTTCGGTGGGTTATGCTGGTACTCGTGGTCGGGTTGCCGGCACAGTCGCAGAATCTGTATAAGCAATTCGAATATGTTTCGATTGAAGGCCGTGTGGTCACCCGAAAAGGTGAAGCCGTAAAGGACTGCCTTGTAGAATTACGGACGTTGTCCAATCAACAGCCTGAGTACGGTGCTGCAGCAGGAAATTCATCCGGTGCCATGCCTGCCGGTTGGGGTGCCAGTGATATTGGTGTCGTCGGAACAGACAGCTATGACGTGAGCAGTTTGAAGAAGGCCGGTTGGGACCGTACCGATGAGAACGGCTACTACAAGATTGACGGCGTCCCGAGTCCCGGGAGTTATGTCCTCGTTGTGAAAGGAATGAAGGGTTTCAAGAAGACCCAGATGCCCATGCGGGTGGACAAACCCCGGGGGGACCTGCTGAAAGTCAAAGACCTGATACTGGACCCATATGGCGAGACGGATAAGGCTGTTGAAGACCTTCTGGAAAAAGCACAGAAGGCCATCGATGGCGGGGACCTGGTCCAGGCGGAAACCCTGCTGACGGAAGCGGAAAACAAAGGGAAAGACATACCGGACGTATTCGTCATGCAGGGCAATGTATTTGTGAAGCAACAGAAGTGGCAACAGGCTCTGACGGCATACGGGAAAGCATACGACCTTGGCGAGCGTGGCGAACAGCTTTGCCGGACAGCGGGTCAGATTGCCTTCCAACTGAAAGCGTTTGATCAGGCCATGAAATATGTTGACACCGCGCTGGAAGCTTCACCGGAAGACCCCATGCTGGTTTATCTCATGGGTGTCAGTGCGTACAACGCCAGAGAATTCAGCACTGCAGAACAGTATCTGCAGCAGTATTACGAGATGCAGAATGGCAAGACAACCGATGTCGGTTTCCTCTATGTGTTCGGGATGACGGAACTGGAAAGGGGACAACAGGACAGGGCGGCGCAATTCCTCAACGAAGCATACCGCAACGGATTGGATGCGGACGTGAACTTCCTGAAAACGCTTGCCATGCTGTATATCCAGCAGGATAAAGACGCAGAAGCAAAAAAGATCCTCAATGATCTGCTGGAAAAATTCCCGGAATTCGAGGGGCGGGAAAAGGTAGCAAGACTGGCAGAGACACTCTGACCGGTTGAAGAACTGAATGTGAAACTGATCGGGCGGCCTTTGTTGAGGCCGCCCGTTTTCTGTCATGAACGAGTTATAACCCAAGCGATTCAAGAAACTGGTGACAAAGGTACTTTCGAAAGTGTTCGAAAAATGCTATTGTTCCATGCATGAAACGAATGATGGAGCACGTGTACGTTGTTCTGACGACATACACCCGATGGGTGATTTTCCTCCTGGTTCTTCTTACCGGTTTCTGCATTTACGGGGTCTGGCATCTAACCTACTCCAATGCGATCACGGATCTGTTGCCTTCCGGAAATGAAGAGGTCAGCCATTACCTTCATGTCGTGAAAGACTTTGGAATCTCTGAAGATATTGTCCTGGCAGTTGAGCAACCTGACGGAAATATTCAGGATTCGCAACTCTTTATGGACATTTTCCTGGAGGAATTGCAGAAGGACCCCCGATATGACGAATTGCTTCATGACGTGGATTATAATCTCTCTCAAAAACTCGATCTGATTTTCACACTTTTTTTTCTGGAAC
>DAINNF010000150.1:0-6082 GCA_036736005.1 Acidobacteriota bacterium | reverse complement strand
GTCAGCAACTGGTTCTCCATACGCACGCTCAGTTCTTCCTCCAGTGACAGGATCTGGACCTTTTCGGTCTTCAATTCATCCCGCAACCTGAAAAAGAATGTCTCAAGCCGATAGTCCGCCAGTTTCCTCAACAGTGCCAACCGGACCGGAGAAAGCGACTTCAGTTGAGAATCAATCAGGCGCCGCAGTTCACGCTTGACTGTCTTTTCCTGACGATCGATCAGGGAACGGGAGAGTGCAGCCCCCTTCACCGCTTTCATTCCGGATTCCAGCGCCAGATGGACCAGTTCACCCACCTGCCTCGGATCCTGTCCTTCAGTCAGCGTGACCTCCTCCGGAATGCGGCGGAAACGACGCATGTACAGCTGGTACGGACAACGCATCAGCGAATCCAGAAAACTCGGTGAGATTCCCTTGTTCAGGATATCTTCCAACCGGCCTGTATCCCTCTCCGTCAGCCGAGGAAACGGTTGCTGATCCGTCAATCCCTTCAATTGAATGGTCACCGTGTGCACCTGTTCCCTCTCCAGCTTTGAAACATCGACGTGTCCGGATACGTCCACCTGTCTTGCCGCATCCTCCACCAGGATCTGTTCAATATACCGGGAACGGATGTTCCGCTGTTCTGCTGTTTCTCCCTTCCGGTACAGCAGCACCACATCGTCGGCAGCATCCACGAGCCGGAAGAAGTGATACGTCTCAATCGCTTCACGTTCCGACGAGGAGGGCAGTTGAAGGAGTGGACGAAGACTGTCCGGCAGCAGTGGGTCCACGCGCTCGACAGCGGGAAGCACACCTTCGTTGACATCCAGAATGAAAAGATGAGGAAACTGAAGCAGACGCGACTCCAGAAAGCCCATCAGTTGGAGACCTTCCAGTGGGTTTCCTTCGAAACGGACATGAACCTGTAGGGAAAGGTGCCGGACGATTTCAAACAGGACCTCCCCTGATTTGAAACCGGTATTCCGAAATCGGCTGGTGGCCAGTTCGGTTTGCAGGGTCTCCACAAAACGGTGAATCAACTCCCGTTCCGTCTTCACACCCGGCCCCTCCGGTAACACCTTCAGTACGTCTGCAGCCAGTCCCTCGATTACGGAGCCTATCGCCGACAGGGATCGTGCACCGATAAGTGGACCCAGCGTATTGTCCACAAACGAGCGGGTCCGCTTCAGCCCGGTCCCGTCCAGTAACGTGCGAAGATCTTCCAGATGAAGATAAGACACGTCGTTCAAGAGCAGTGCCTCAATCGCCAGCTCGGATTCACCTTCACCGTCCGATTCCCCCTGCATCAGATAACGCAACAGTGGATGGCCCAGCAGGTCAGTCAATCCCTCGACAGAGAATCCGCGCTCTCCCACTCCTTGAGAAGCGATTGACATGCAGGCGTCCAGCAACCGGTAGAACCCGGTTCGGACAAACGGGTAACCCGCCGTCACGTTCAGTTTTTTCTGCGGTATGATCTGGATGGTGGGTAGCAGTACCCCACCATCCGGAACCACAACCGCCGCAGTTGTTGGTGTTGCAGCCAGCTTTTCACCGTTTTCTCTTAAATGAACGTGCAGACGTTCCAGCTCCGAATGCAGATCAAACGCCTCGTCGATCTGAATCCGGGGAAATGAGACAGGATCGGATCGGACGTATCTGTCCGGCTTTCTCCCCCACTGACGCCCATCCATCCATCGATCATACACACGGAATGGCTGGAATGCCGGGTGTCGTTCATGCAGATCCGTCTGAAACAGAATGCTCATCCGTTTTCGGGACCATGCATGCTGAAACAATCCCGATTCCGACCGCGTCAATCCGCTGAAGCCCACCATCAGTAACGGCGTCTCGAGATGCTCACGCAAACTGTATGCTCTCCGATACAGGTCTCCTCCACCGGTCCAGTTCCGGTCCCTCATCATGTCGCGATAAAGTCCGGTCAGTTTGTCCAGGGTCCCCAACAGTTCGCGGGCTTCCGGCACCACGTCATCCACGTACGACACCGCCGAAACCTCTTCCGCCAGGTTTACGTCCAGCTCATCCATCAGGTGAACTAGCCGGAGACACCACGGAAACACACGATCCGGCTCTCCTCCCAGACGCGCATACATCGAATCAAATTCTTTACGCAAGGCCTCCATCAGAGAGAATGAACGGTCCAGGTCACTGACCCGGTACGGAACCGGGTCGGCAAACCGGAAGACAAGATCCGCCGCCAGCTCATCCATGGAAAAAGTACGGACATGAAGGGCATCCGCGGCTCCCAGCTGATGCAGATAGAAGCGGATGGATCGTCGGTTGGGAAAAACCACGGAGACCGGGCCCGTGCCCTGAGCAATCCGCTCGCGGGTTTCCCGAACAGCCTGGTCAATCAGAGAGATACCCACATCCACAGCGATCAGTCGGTTACCGCACATATTCCACCTCGCCCTGATCCAGGTATACCAGCACCAGTTCGGGCGTAATGCCCATTCTCGAAAAAGCACCTGCATAGCGTTTCAGCTGTTTTCGGTGGCCCGGATCACGGTGACCGGTCTTGTAATCGAGTATCGTCCACGTTTCCCCGCGTCTTACCAGCCGGTCCAGTCGGATAATTCGTCCATTCCCCAACACCAGTTCCTTTTCATTCCAGGCCTCAAGATCGCCCGAGAACCAGGAGGAAAGGAGGTGCAGTGTATCGGTCAGCAGGGTGACCAGGGATCCGCGATCCATCACGTCCGGATGAAACCCGAGCCGTGCCGCTGCCCGATCAAGTGAGGATGATGCCAGTGATTCCAGGTCACTGTGATCATCAGGCAGTCGGACAATGCCCCGCAATGCTTCATGCATCAATGTCCCCCGAAGCCGACCCGCAAGATCCTGAAAAGTATCCTCGGTACGATCCTGAACAACCAGTCGATCCGAGGCACGCACCAACTCAATACGCTCGCTCACCGCATTGTCTGCCGTGTCCTGTTCACCATTTACGGGCCTGCCCCAACTGGCCGTCTCGGCGTCGGGCATCATCAGGCCGGACTGGTCGAGCATCTCACTCAGTACCTCTCCCGCTGTTCGACTCTCTTTCGTTGGTGACGAAGGGATGAGAACCGCCAATTCCTCACTGGCCCGGGTCAATGCAACGTACAGCATATTGATACTCTCAACCGTCTCACGGGTTCGGAAGTCGGTGTACGCCTTTTCCAGAAGCGGATCACATTCGGACAGTTCATTGGTAATACGAACCGTGTGTCCATCTTCCGTCTGTCCGATAATGTCCGCGTTACGGTGTGTCAGTTCCCATTCGGTGAATGGCAGAATTACCACCGGAGATTCCAGTCCCTTGGCCTTGTGAATGGTCATAATCCGGACCGCGCCGTGATGCACGGGCATCGAGAGGACCGTTTCTGAAATATGTTCGAACTGTGTCCGTGCAATCTGAGCCGGTTCAACCGTGCCCTCTTCTTCCAGAGCCATTACCTGTTCCATGAATCGCTGGACAAAGACCGCGTCGGGTCCTCCCAGCAGGTCCAGATGCCGAACCAGTTCAGAAATCTGTTCATATGCGGACCCGGCAAACCTTGTCCTGAGAACCGGCTCGAGCAGCGATTCATACAACGATGGATGTTCCCGTTTCATCCACGACGCCCACGTGTCCTCACCAGGATCTTCTTGCGTGTATGCGTAACGATCCACCAGCAGACGGCCCGCAACATCCGGCTCCAATTTGCCGAACCAGCCGTTCTCAATCACACCCGACAAGTAGAAATCGCCATCCGGCAAGACCATGTACGCAAACAGATTCAGCAGGGACTTGACCGTTGTGTTTCCATAGAGTTTCAGCGAATCCTCCGTCACGAACGGAATCTCCCACTCCGCCATCCAGGACGCCAGTTGGCGGACTTCCTTCTTCCGCCTTGCCAGGAACAGGATGTCTCCCGCCCTCCTTCGCTTCAGAAGTCCGGTCAAAACCGTGAACACCCATTCCCTGATAAAGCGATCCCTGTCCTCACCCGGAATCCGATTTATCTGTACAAATCCGCCAGGCCCTTCCCGCTCATCCTGCCGGCAAGACCCGTAAATCTGCTTCAGTGTTTCCGATCCTTCCCGCAATTTCACATTTCCCGCTGCCAGTTGACGGAACGCCTCGTTGTTGAACGACACAATTTCATGACGGGAACGATAATTACAGGTAAGCGTTCGTTCATCCAGCGCTGAATCCGGAATCGGATCCACCACCGGGATCAGGTCAGGAGGCACATCCCGACGGATAACATCTGCGAAAAGCCGGTAATCACCGCCTCGCCAGCCGTAAATGGCCTGTTTCGTATCCCCGACCAGGTACAGGGAACCACCGGCCGAAAGTGAATTTTCGACCAGAGGTGCAAGAGCATTCCATTGCGCCCGTGACGTATCCTGGAATTCATCAATCAGATAATGCGTGTACTGTTCACCCAGTCTGCAAAATGCCGCGGAAGCACCCAGCTCGGAAAGCATCCCCTGGATCGCCTCGGCCATCTCTTTTATCTCGAACCGGTTGAGGCGGAGGGCCAGTTCTGTTTCTCTTTTACGTACCTCGCTGAACACCGCCACGCCTGATTGCATCGCCAGGATCGCCTGATCCAGTATGAGCCGGCTTCGCCGCTCCCGCAGTGCATTCAATTCCAGTTGAAACTGATCCACTCCGGGGAATTCGGACTCTCCCGAAGTTTTTTCCCGAAGGTCGTAGGTTTTTTTCATCCATGAAGGCCAGTCACCCCGCTTCAGCATGGTCAGGTTCCGCTCCAGTTGGAATATGTTTTTGTGGAGGCGTCCTTCGGATGCCTCCACAGCAGATTTCAGCCACGTCTCCGCTTCTTTCAGCAGGCCCTTTCGTTCCGCATCCAACTCAGAAGCTTTCTCTGCAAGTACTTCTCCAGTGTGAACATCCTGATCGCGCAACCGGTTTACGGCACGCCGAACGATGGCTTCCGCGTCAAATCCACGGGCGTCCAGAAGTTGGCATTCCCGCAGCACGAGATCTTCCAGGCTTTCTGACATGGCGCTTCCGTGCTCGAACAGCTCCTCCATGGCCATATCATGGATATCGTCCGTTTTCAGACTCAGGCGAAAATCCGGCAGAAGGCCCAGATCTACAGCAAATGACTTCAGGATGGTATTCATGAAGGCATCAATGGTCTTCACATTGAAGCGTCCGTATTCACGAATAATCGCGGTCAACAGACCAAACGCCTGCTCCGGTTTCAGGAATGGAAAATCCTTTCTCAGCATGGATTCCGGCATGTCCCGAAATGCAATCCGCTTCAGAAACAACAGAATCCGCTCTTTCATTTCAGCTGCAGCTTTGTTGGTAAACGTAATCGCGAGTAATGACGCCGGATCCCCCGTCATGCTATTCACAGAGGAACAGCCGGTCACATCCCCTGAACCGAGTCCGGGACGGTCGGCACATACCCCCGCAAGCAGCTCCACATAGCGCCTGGACAGATGGTAGGTTTTCCCCGAGCCCGCGGAGGCCTGGACACGGATGATGCCGCCTTTCATGCGCCCCCTTCCCGGTCATAAATGAACGTCGCAGGCCCGTTGTTAACCAGTTCGACCTTCATCATGGCTCCGAAACGACCACTTTCAACATGGAGACCTTTCTGCTTCAGTCCGTCGATCGCATCCTGAACCATCCGTTCCGCGGTCTCCGGGTCCCTGGCATTGTCAAACGACGGACGTCTACCTTTTTCAATGGACCCCGCAATGGTAAATTGCGACACCACCAGAACCGATCCCCGGATATCCAGAACGGACCGGTTCATTCGTCCGCCCCCGTCCTCAAATACACGCAATCCGGCAATCTTCTCCACCAACCGGTCGATGTCCGGCTTCCCATCCCTCTTCTCCACCCCGAGAAACACCAGCAGGCCGACATCGATCTCGCCACAGCACGTTCCGTCTATGAGTACGCGTGCCCTGTCCACCCGCTGAATCACCGCTTTCATCCACCAGCTCCCTTCGTCGTATTTACGGTTCGCCACATCTTCCGCTCATCCCTTGTCATCAGGATCATACGGGCTATTCCATAGGCCACACCCCCCGCCGCAACCAGAACCAGTACCGGCATGCCCCGATT
>DAINNF010000149.1:0-6113 GCA_036736005.1 Acidobacteriota bacterium | reverse complement strand
AACACTTGGTCTTCTTGTGGATGGCAGCAATATTTATAACGGGATGAACCCGGGAGACTATCTGTCTATGAAACAGGATGAATCCGGTAACTTTGTCTACTGCACGAGCTATTCAAGTTATCACTACAATATGAATACTGGAAATCTTGTGGACGATGGCCCCGTTGCTGACAACGGTTATCCGGTTGCTGCAGATATGGAAAACGGTCGTTGGGTGAGTGTGGGGAACTACGGGGTATTACTTTGGAATTACTAATTGAGCGAGATCGACATGCAAGTGGATTGGCCATGGGTCGTTAAAATGTGGAGAATTACAGGAAGAGAGTGGGAATGCGTTCCAGCTCTCCTCGTTATCTTCAGTAGAGTTTCTTCTTGATTGGAAACTACTCAAGAAGAGACCTCATTCGGTGCCGGATGCGGACCACCGGGGGTGTAAGCCAGGTATTTGCGGCCAGTCGACCGATGATGAAACCAATAGCAGCTGCCGTGGCACCCACCATATCGAGATAGCGTGTCGCCAGCAAGAGCGTGAGAATGATCCCGGTGACTTCCGCTGCAGTTGCCCAACTGATGGGTCCCGTCTTACCGCCGTGGACGAGTACACCGCGTTGCCAGGAGATCAGCACAGACAGAGCCGGCATCAGAACAAGTATGCGTGCGGGTATCAGTGCAAAATCAGTCAGTTGTTCGCTGAGCCCGGAAACCGTGTGGAACCAGAAATGATTCAATGGCGTGTAAACGACTAGGGCAAGGCCGAGAGCGGAAGCGGATGCGAGTATCAGGGCAAACCGTCTTAAGGGGCGGTATCCCTTTCCATTCGAACCCATCAGTGCAATGCCCACTTCCTGGAAGGAAAGTCCCATGCTGCGGAAGACGAATACGAGGCCGTTGACAACGGGCAGTACGGCGAGAGATTCAACGGGATATCGACTGTGTCCCATGAAGAAGGTAACCATGGGTTGCACACCCAATGACAGTATGGATGTCAATGCCAGCGGCCAGTAGAATACGGTGATGCCTCTGTAGGTCAGGGGCGACAAGTCAGCTCTTTCTGTGAGCAGGAGCTTCCGGATGTTGTATCCGGCCATCAGTTTGGACGCCAGAGCTTCGGCTGAAACACCTGCGGAAAGAGAAGATGCCCCCACCCAGGCACCGGGAATATCGGTCATGAAATAGAGGAGAAGCGCTGTCATTGCCATCGTTCCCAGCCGGATCACGGTCCCCACCGCCACGAGACGGGTTCGGTTCCCCGCGATCAGGACTCCCTGGTAGAAGCGGCGGAAACCGATGGCGCCTGGCCAGGGGATCAGCAGGATGGAAGCTCCATAGGTCAGTTCCGATACGGGTTTGGGCAATCCGATCAAAGTTTCGGCGACAAAGCGGAATAGGGGTGGAATGAGTCCAATCAGCATGCCTGCTGTGATCAGACCATTCAGCGTAAACGTATAGTTCCGGAGTTTGAAATAGGACTGACGGTCCTTCACAAGGGCAGTGGAGGCCGACATGATCATGATGATGGGCGCTTCGACAATCAGTGCAAAAGAGAAAGCTACGCCGTAAGCGGCAAGGTTATACTTTGGGTCGGTGAGACGTGCAATTACGGCCGCCAGAAAGGGCCCTTCAACCGACATCATCAGCCATGTCGCCGCAAGGGGTACCCAGAAATAGAATATGTTTCGCTGTGTCAGGTTCTGTCTATCCACGGGGGACAAGGGTATCACAGGAAAGCGCGGGTTGTATGGTGGAATTGACGGCATACCGATTCAGGAAAGAAAACCCTTGCAAGCGTACACAAGATTGGGTGACAATAGATGCAGCTCTTTAATCCGGTACGGTGATGCCGGAAAGAGGTGGACATGAAGCTTGAAAACATCACGAACAACACAATTCAGACCATAACCACAGACCGGTGTTTCCGGTCTTTTTTTTGGACGGAGGGAATCTATGTCCAGTGAAACGCAGTTGATGGATGCGGAAACGATGGAACGGACCATCAAACGGATTACCCATGAGGTTCTGGAGATGACAGATGGCTGCGATGATCTCCTGCTGGTGGGAATCCGGACCCGGGGCGACCATATTGCCAAACGGATTGCCGGGTATATCCAGGAATTTGAAGGTACAAAAGTGCCGGTCGGATTGCTGGATATTACACTGTACCGGGATGACCTGATTACCAATGTGGCCAATGCCTACCTCAAGGAGACGGAAATTCCGTTTCCGGTTACCAACAAGAAAGTGGTGCTGGTAGATGATGTGTTGTATACCGGTCGGACGGTTCGGGCTGCGATTGAAGGTATTCTGGATTTCGGACGGCCCCGCTATATCAAACTGGCCGTTCTGGTGGACCGGGGACACAGGGAATTGCCCATCCGTGCGGATGTTGTGGGCAAGAACATTCCGACTGCCGCGGAAGAACTGGTCCAGGTGCACGTGAATGAAGAAGACGGGCGGGATGATGTCCTGCTGATCAAATCGGAATGAGGTGAGTCATGTTCTTTGAACACAAACACCTGCTGGGAATTGAACCGCTCAGCAGATCGGATATCGAACAGATCCTGGATGGGGCGAAGATCTTTAAGGAGCTGTGCGCGGGCAACAACAAGAAGTTTCCGGCACTGCGGGGCAAGCTGATTCTGAATCTTTTCATGGAGAACTCAACCCGGACCCGCTCTTCTTTTGAAATTGCGGAAAAGCGCCTTGGTGCGGACATTCTCAATTTTTCAGCATCTTCCAGTTCACTGTCCAAAGGTGAGTCGTTCTACGACACCATCAAAACCATGGAATCCATGGAGCCCCATATCGTGGTGATGCGGCATGGGTCACCGGGAGCGGCAAAATTCCTTGCGGAGAATATGGACGCTTCGGTGGCCAACGGTGGTGACGGTGCCCATGAGCATCCGACACAGGCGCTACTGGACGCGTTCACCATCCGGGAGAAGCTGGGAACGTTGTCCGGGCTCAAGGTGGTGATTGCCGGGGATATTACCCATTCCCGCGTAGTCCGGTCCAATATCCACCTGCTGGTGAAAATGGGAAGTGAGGTTGTGCTGTCCGGTCCTCCCACGCTGATTCCCGTGGACGTCGAGGCGTTGGGGGCCAAAGTGGAATATGATTTTGACAAGGCCATTGATGGTGCTGATGCAGTGATGATGTTACGGATTCAGATGGAACGGCAGAAGGAAAGTTTCTTTCCGTCCCTGGAAGAATTCAACATGCTGTGGGGCCTGACCGGAGAGCGGGAAAAACAGTTGAAGGAGCATACCATTGTGATGCATCCCGGGCCCATCAACCGGGGCGTGGAGATCAGTTCGGATGTGGCCGACGGTAAGCGGTCGGTGATTCTGGAACAGGTGAGCAACGGCATTGCCATCCGCATGGCGGTACTGTATCTGCTGGCAGGAGGACGGATCAATGAAATTAATCATTAAGAACGGACATGTGATCAACCCTGCGGCGGATGTCGACGGGGTGATGGATATTCGGATTGAAGACGGAATCGTAAGAGAAATAAAGCCGGGTCTTGAGGGCGGTGATGCAGAGGTGATTGATGCAGCGGGCATGATCGTTGCGCCCGGGTTCGTTGACATTCACGCGCATCTGCGTGAACCGGGAAATGAACGGGCGGAAACGGTGGAAAGTGGCGTCAAATCAGCCATGAATGGCGGATTCACGACGGTAACTGCCATGCCGAATACCAATCCCTGTATGGATAATGCGGGCGTTGTCACGCTGGTGCTGGACAAGGCGCGCCGTGCCGGTTATGCCCGGGTCTGTCCGGTGGGCGCGGTCAGCAAGAACCGGGAAGGGAAAGAGCTGGCGGCCATCGGTGAGATGGTCCAGGAAGGTATCGTGGCCATCAGTGATGACGGTTCTGCGGTTGCATCCGCGGAGATCATGAAAAAGGCACTGGAATACTGCCGGCTGTTTGACATTCCGGTCATGGAACATGCAGAAGACTCTTCGCTCACGCGTGGGGCCACCATGAATGAAGGCACCATGTCCACCAGATTGGGATTGAAGGGGATGCCGGCGGCTGCGGAGGATATCATCGTAGCCCGGGACATTATTCTGAACCGGCAGGCGGGTGGCTGGCTGCACATTTCCCATCTTTCCACGGCTTACAGCCTGGACCTGGTACGGGCGGCCCGGGCGAGGGGAGAACGGGTGACCTGTGAAGTGACCCCGCATCATCTGTACTTCAACGACGAAGCGCTGGCATCATTTGACACGAACCTGATTATGAAACCGCCCATCCGTTCGGAATCGGACCGTCAGGCCATGATCGAGGGCATCCGGGACGGCAGCATTGACTGCATTGCGGCGGATCATGCTCCCCATCCGCATGAACACAAGAACTGTGAAATCGATATCTGTTCATTCGGTATTATCGGCTTTGAGACATCCATTCCGGTGGTGCTGGATCTGCTGGTGAACCAGTGCGGCGTTCCGGTGAAGCGGATTGTGGAATTGATGTCCACCAATCCCGCCCGGATCATCGGCTTGCCGGAAAATCGGCTGAATGTGGGTGGTGAAGCGGACATTACGGTGTTCTCTGCTGAAAAGGAAGTCACAATTGACGTGAAGCGATTCCGTTCAAGATCACGAAACACACCGTTTGATGGGAGGACATTCAAAGGCCGTCCGGAATACTGCATCAGGGGAAGGCGGGTGGTGCATTGTAATGTTGGCGATTGAAGCGGAATAAACAGGCCGAATAAGAAAAGGGGCGGTTCAACCGCCCCTTGTTTTTGATGTGACTGCCTCTGCTGCTCAGATATCCCCGTTTTCCAGTTTGATATTCCGTTCTTCCAGAAGCGTTCCCATGGCCTGTTTCAGAGCCACCAGGGACTTCCGGTAGCTGATCTGTGCGTTCAGTTCGGAAATCCGGGCCTGTGCCAGTTCTTCTTCCCGCTGAGAAACAAGGAAGTTGGTGGACATGCCGTTGACGAACTTCTTCTTCTCAATCTCGAGGTTCTTCTCCCGGAGTTCCCGGGTCTTCCGGGCAGCTTCGATACTGCGTTGACTGGAGTTCAGGTTGCGCAATGCGTCCCGGATGTCGTTGGTCACACTGATAATGGTGTTTTCCAGGCTCAACTCATTGGACGTTTTGTCCAGCTTGGCTTTCATGTAAGCGGCCTTGGCTGCCCGGTTCTGGAGCGGGTAACGGACGTTCACGCCGACGGACCAGCTCTGGTTGTCCAGCGAGGTTGCCATTTCGAATGCATCACCGAAGCTGCCGGGTACGATCACAATCTGGCCGGTTTCATCTGTCAAGGTCTGGGTGTTGTTACCGTCATATGTGAGTGTGCCGTATACATTTACACTTGGTTTTTTCTGATTCCGGGTGTACTTGAGAGTCAGGTCGGAGATGTTGAGGTTCAGCCGTGCCATAGAGATGGTCGGGTTGTTTTCCATGGCCTTCTTGATACACTCATCCGCGGAGAATGTCTGGACTTCGATCGTGGGCTCATCCTGCGGTTCGAACTCCACATCCCATTCATTCCGTTTCAGATTCAGAATCTGTTTCAGCTGGTCCTGTGCCGCCATCAGCAGATTCTCTGCAGACACGAGTTTCTGACGGGCATCGGCAAGATTCGCTTCGGCCTGGAGCTGGTCGACGGGAGCCAGGGTGCCCACCTCGACTTTCTTCTTTGTGATCTGAAACTGGTCTTTTGCAAGTTCGAGGGATTCCCGAGCCACATTCAGATTCCGGAAGCTGTAAACGAGATCGAGATAAGCGGATTCGGTCTGTGTGATGAGCCGCATAATGGTGTCTTTCAGTTGTTCGAGAGACCGTTCACTGTACTTCCGGTTCAGGTTCAGGGAATACTCCACGTTCTCCTTTCCCCAGCCATTGAAGATGGGCTGATCGATGCGGAACGTGAACCGCGAACCGTACACCGGGTTGAGCAGAGAAAACTGGTAGTCGCTGGTTTTATACTTGTAGTTGTTTGTGGTGAAGGTAAGTGTTGCACCGCTGGAAATCAGCTGTGACATGGAGAAATAAAGAGAGTCCGTTTTCTGGGAGGAAGCATCCAGTGCTGTACGGGGTGCCTGCGTCTGGTCACTGTGCTCCGCATTCAGCGTCATCTGAAGATCGTATATGCCAT
>DAINNF010000148.1:0-6372 GCA_036736005.1 Acidobacteriota bacterium | reverse complement strand
GAGCACCGCCAGCAACTGCAGGAGACGCACGGCCTCGGGGCGTCTCATCTCGGCGCGATACCGCTTGACGAAGCCCTGCCATGACCGTTCGTCATCCGCCTGCCGGGCGCGCTTCAGCAGCTCCTCGGAAGGCGCCAGGTCGGGCAGCCAGACATCGTAGAAATCCCGTGACGCCCATTCGGGCTTGGGGACGCCGCGGGGCGGCCGGCGAACGGTGCCCAGGCGAAGTCCCTCGCCCTCACCTCTCGGACTCCCCAGTCGGACGATCCGGATCGCCATCCTCCTCACCTCCAGCAATTTCAATCCCCCACCGGGCGAATGTACCAGATGGCGCAGGAAAAACAATCGCTCAATATCGCCGTGACAGAGCCTGGCACCTTGCGTTCACCCATTCACCGATTCACCCATTCACCACTCTTCTGTGACAGAGCCCGGCACCTTGCGTCCGCCCATTCACCGATTCACACCTCCCCTGTGACAGAGCCTGGCCCTGTTCGTTCACCGATTCACCCATTCACCGATTCACACCTCCCCTGTGACAGAGCCTGGCATCTTGTGTCCGCCGGTTGCATCGGCCTTCATTACATCAGAAAATCCCACAGGTTAGCAGATACTTGAAAAATGAAGTGGAAGGAAATACAATTACAAGCACACTGAATGATGATGTCTTAAAAAGCAGTTGGAGCGCTGGCTTCCAGCCGGCAGATCCTATCAAACCAGCAACTCTCGTACCGGCAAGATGCCGGCGCTACGGCTTGTTCAGGTTTCGGCAGGGCTTTTTCAAATCCCTGCTGATTCAGCCGGCATTATTGACTGCATATTTATTAGATGCGTTCCAAAGGAGGCCTGGAATGAATCGCAGAGATTTACCTTGGAAATGTCCTGAGAAAATTATTCCGGGACTAATCCTTTTTTGCGCCGTCCTCACCGGTTGCTCACTGGGACCGAGAGCACTGAAAGGAAACAGGTTAGACTATAACGTGAGTGTTCAGAGAAGCAACAATGAAGAATTGCTGATCAATCTCGTCCGGGCGAAGTATTACGAGCAGCTGTTTTTCCTCCAGGTAGGTTCCATTTCGTCTTCATTCAGCTATACGGCGAACGCGGGACTGACGGGAACCCTGTTCCACAAGGGAAGCGATCTTTGGGCTGATACCATGAACCCGTCTCTTGGCGCCGGTTATGGCGAGAGGCCGACCATCACTTACTCTCCCATCCAGGGAGAAGAGGCGCTGAAGCAACTGATGGAGGAGATCACCTTGGATCGGTTTTTAATCCTCATCCGGATGGGATTGGGTATCGAAGCTCTCATGTGGACTTTCGTAGACACCATCGGTGAGTTGCACAATTACGAACCCGGCATCGCGACGGGAGAAGCGAAACTCTACGGCAAATTTCTCGATCTCGCGGAAATTTTCGGTCGTATGCAGGCCCGAGGCGACATTGAGTTCGTCGGCTTCGACAAGGAAGGGAAAGGCACAATGCAGTTGCGGTACACCGGAACCGATGAGGCGGACAAGGTGGAGGAGCTTCTGGGAATCGGGCCCGAAAGGATCAACGCTCCCGATGGGAAGATCATCTCGGTCATCAAGCTGACACCGGTCAGAGATCTCACTTTCGGCCTCGATAAAACGGCGCGAAACGACACCATGACCATCAAACTCAAGAGCTGTTTTGGAATTCTCCAAGACCTCGCCCGTAACGTAGAGGTGCCTGAAGAAGAGATGGAACGGGGTATTGCCAGGAAAACAGCCAGCTCATCGGATAATCTGGTTCACCGGGAAGGACTCCATCGGGGCCTGGTCAGGATACGTTACTCCGAGACCCGGCCGAAGGAAGCCTATGTGTCGGTTTTCTACCGCGGTCGATGGTATTACATCCCTGACGATGACGCCAAATCCAAGGTGTTCTTTTTACTGGTGGGAACCCTCTTCTCGTTGCAGTCAGGAGAGCTGCATACCGCCAAGCCGCTATTGACATTGCCGGTAAGCCCATGAGAGATAATCTGTTCCGCCCACATCGCCGAATATGCGCTATGGACTCACCGGATGCCCCCGTGCGGTCGAGCGGCAGAGATTCCCCATGGATAATTATGCCTCAAAATGCCGTTGGAGCGCGGGCTTCTAGCCGGCAAATCCTTTCTGATCAATCGGTGCATGCCAGCAAGGCGCTCCGGCTTATTGCGATTCCATCATGGATCCGTTACTTGAAATCTCATGAAAGGAGATATCGCAATGGATACATCCAATAAAATCAAATGGTCTGAAATCATTCTGTTCAGCTTCATCTCCTATGTCCTGGCGTGGATTTACTGGATTCCGTTCCTCCTGAAAGGCATGGAAGGCATCCGTGCTTTTCCGGGGCCCTATGGTTTCGCGAACGGGATGTTTGCCCCCATGATTGCCGCCCTGATCATGCGTCTATTCATAAGCCGTGAAGGGTTGAAAAACTCTCTGGGCATCCTGCGCCATTGGAGATATTACCTCATTGCGTTGCTGGTTCCTGCCGCTTACGCCGGCCTGCTGGTGCTGGTCATCGTTTCCACACGGCAAAGCAGTTTCAGTTGGCCGGGGGAAAGATCTCTTTGGATGTC
Organism: Acidobacteriota bacterium; assembly: GCA_036736005.1. Taxonomy (GTDB): domain Bacteria; phylum Acidobacteriota; class Holophagae; order Thermotomaculales; family Thermotomaculaceae; genus DAINNF01. The sequence continues at coordinate 3,779 of DAINNF010000148.1, read as the reverse complement.
CATCCCCTTCCTGATGCTGAAAAGCTTACAGGAAATCCCTTTGGGGGTCGGGGAGGAATACGGCTGGCGGGGCTATCTGCTTCCGCGGCTTCTCCCCCTTGGTGAAATCAAGGCGACCGTCCTCGTGGGATTGATCTGGTGCTTCTGGCACCTTCCGATGATGGTAATGGGGATGAATTACCCCGGTCAGAACGTGATTGTCTCGAGCGTTGTTTTCACGGTTTTTGTCGTGTTGATGAGTTTCCCATTTACCTGGCTGTTCTTGGCATCAAGATGCAGCGTGTTGGTCATGGCGCTGTTCCACATCGCCCTTGATGTGTTCACTGACATCTTCTGCTCGCCTGCATGTCTGCCGGAGGGGAATCAACTTTTTGTGAGCAGCGCCGGAATAACCAGCTGCTTGCTGCTCTTGGCGATCATTGTTCTGCGCTACACGGTGTTCAAAAACCGCATGAATCGCACACCGTCTTGCGGGCGTGAGACTACAACCGGCCCGGGAGGACACTCATGAAGTGAGTTACCGGCTCTGAAGTACTGAGCAGGAGGCCAGCGACTTCAGCCACTTCCTTCCCCTTACAGAATGTTATGGTGCACCACGCCCTTTGAGAGGCCTGCCGGCACGCCGGCCCGTCAACCGGCCGTCCTCGATGGTCACGACGCCATTGACCAGCAAATGGACAATTCCATCGGCATATTGAGTGGGATTTTCATACGTGGCGCGATCCTTGAGAGACTTCAGGTCAATTACGGCAATATCCGCAAAGGCGCCTTCGGAGATTTTCCCCCGGCGTTTCATTCCCATCTTCTCCGCCGGGAGGAAGGTCATGGAACGAATGGCCGCAGTGAGACTCATGAGTCCATCTGTGAGGCAGTATTTTTTCAATTTCCGCGCGAAAGCTCCATAAAATCGGGGGTGTGCGCCCGCCACGCCCCTCGCCCAGGTCATGCCGTCCGAGCAGGTAAAGACATAGTGGTTGGGCATGAAATCCCGCATCGCTTGCTCATTGTGGGCAAAAATGATCGCGGTGGGCATGCTGTCGCCGCACACAATGTCCACATAACAATCAATCGGATTTTTACCTTCAATCGCGGAGATTTCTTCCAGTGTCTTGCCTTTGTAGCCGGGTTCCCCCTTGTAATCCAAGATTATGATTTTATCCGGGTGGACATCAACAAATACCTTTTCGATGGCCAACGCGATATCCTTCTTCCCGATCGCTGTTCGATATTCCTCCACAATGCCTCCGGTTGCCTTCTTGAAGCGGCCCGGCAGCAGGATGCACAACTCGCTCTCGCCAGCCGTGTAGGGATAGCTGTCGGCGGTGACATCGAGGCCTTCCTTGCGGGCCGCCTCAATGAGTTCCAGCATTTGTGATCCCTTCACTCCGTTATGAGGCGCCTGGAGTTTGAGATGAGAAATCTGCACGGGCGCCCCGGAACGTCTCCCTATTTCAATAGCTTCCCTGATGGCCTCCAATACGGCGATCTCCCCCCCCTCGAGGATTGCGCCCCGTTCATCACGCATGTGAGAAGCATAAATGCCTCCGTACCGGTTCACTACTTTGCTGAGCTCGACAAGTTCCTCGGTGGTCGCGTTGATGCCGGGAGCGTACGCAAGGCCCGTACTCAATCCGCAGGCGCCCTTCTGCATCTCCTGTTCAATCCTCGTCTTGAAGCGTTCCAGTTGTTCCGGGGTCAGAGTCTTCGGCTGGTTATCTCCGAATAGTTCGTACCGGATCCTGCCGTGGGGCGCGAGGTGCATGACATTGGTTCCGAAATGCATGGATTCCACCATGGCGAACCACTTGGCCGTATCACTGATGGAATTGCCGCAATTGCCGGTCACTACCGTCGTCACACCCTGAAAAAGGGCGTTGTAATTGCCTTCAAGTTCCTTCTTATCCTTCGGCAACTGTTCATCAAGATCACCAGAAAACACCATATCGGAGTGCTCGTGGATGTCTATGAATCCGGGGGTGACGATGCAGCCGTCCGCTTCGAGGATTTTGGAGCTTTTCCCTTCAATTTTTCCGATGGCGGTGATCTGGTCGCCCGTGATGCCGATATCCGCGATATAAGGAGGCCTCAGAGTGCCATCATGAATTTTGCCTCCCTTGATAATAAGGTCAAAGGTCACGACCTTCTCCTGGGCGTCTGCCGTTCCGCCTGGTGCTGTGAACGGCAGCAAAGCCATAAAAAAACAACACAGAAAGTGTGGTCGTGATATCCGGTTCTGATGAAATAGAGAGAGTTTCATGCCCCCTCCAAGGCCCTGAATCGTTCCGAACGATATACCGTACTTTGACCATATGCAGCAGTTGGTTTTTTGTCAATACACGATTGCCGCCAAGGATCCGCCCGTCTGAAGCAGCCGCCATCAAGTCGGGTTCGCGGAGCCTCGGGGAATCAGGTGTTTCCCATCACTTTCCAAACGTATGGTGCTGAACATTACCCCGAAACATATGAATCGTGACAGAGCCTGGCACCGTGCGGCCGCCGATTCACCGAATCACCCATTCACCGATTCACCACTCCCCTGTGATAGAGCCTGGCAACCTGACATTCACATTGATTTGGGAATCACCCGATGTGTCGATGCAATGCGACCAAAAAGAAACGGCTGCCCTTTCGAAATACGGATTTGGTAGAATCAATCCAAGCTGTTTGGTGAGGGGAATTCCGATGAAAGATGACTTCGGAGACACGTTCGATGCCGCCCGCCGCTTCGCGGGCGTGTCCATGTCCCAGGGCGAGGTGGCCGCTGACAACGACTGGAACGCCGGCGACGGAGCGGAGACCGGAACGCCCCCGGCCGGCGGAGACACCGGCGAGGATTCCGTCCCGGACCGCATTGTCAGGGCGGACGACCCTGGGTTGCAGAAGGGAGTGATGGATTTGCTGGGTCTGAACGTGCCGGTTGCACTGGCCCGGGAGGCCTCCGCGCCCGCGGTGGACAGCGATTCATCTCCGCCGGGCACCGGAAAAACCCTGAATGCCGGGGTCCTGGCCGATCAGTTGCATTTGGCGAATCGCGACCTGAACGCTCTGGTGGGTCGCTACATCGGCGAGACCGAGAACAACCTGGCCCGGGTGCTGGAACAGGACCCGGACACCCCGCAAACCGAGGAGTCGTCCCTGATTGAGGAAGACCCGCGTTCCAAGGACACATCCCGGTCCGATCAGTAGACTGCATTATTAAATACGAAGAGATTTTTGACGGAGTTATCAGACGGGGTCGGGCCCTGACAAGTATTGGTAAAGAAAGAAAAAGACAGGCCATCGTCGCTTTTCAGGCCATTCTCGTGACAGCGCCTGGCACCATCACCGCAGAGCGTGGTGGCAAGCTCCCCTATTTTCCGCTCACCGTCCGGGGGGTGAACTTGAGGATCCGGTCGATGATGATCTCCCCGTATGCGGGCGCGACCCGGGTCGCCGGCTCAAGGTAAGCCCTGAAGACAATGGCCATGGGTTCTTCCGCGGCGATGCCGTTGTTACAGTCGTACGGTACTTCCAGGCAATACGCCTTGTCGCCGTCACAGCCGCAGGGTCGTGTGATCCGGTAGGCGTACAATTTGTCCACCGCGGCCGTGTCCCAGCCGGATCCGAGGAAGTGCCGGGCGCTGCCGGCCATCATCTCGTTGTTGATGACCACCGGGCTGGACTTGTGCGTCCAGCCGAGGACGGAAACGTTGGAATAGGTGGCCTTCCCTGTGGCCCGGTGGTTGACGCCGTAGGCGATGTAAAACTCATCTTCCGCCAACACCATGTTCTGGTTGAGT
>DAINNF010000147.1:0-6476 GCA_036736005.1 Acidobacteriota bacterium | reverse complement strand
ACGGCATTGGCTGATTTCCTCACACCGCTGGCCAAGTTCACCGCTACGGAAATGGCCAACAAGGTCACCTATGATTCGCTTCAGATCCACGGCGGCGTCGGTTATATGAAAGATTTCTCGGTGGAAAGGCTGTGCCGCGACGCCCGCATCACCAACATCTATGAAGGCACCACCCAGTTGCAGGTGGTGGCGGCCATGGGGGGCATCGTATCCGGTCTGTTTGAAAAAGAAATGCAGGAACTCCGTGATGTCTCTGCGCCGGATCTGGAAACGGAAAAGAACCGGATCCTCATGTTAAACGACCTGATGCGGGACGCAACAGATCAGTGCCACAATACGGAAAACCGGGAATTTCAGGACTATGTGGCCAACTACCTTGTGGAAATGGCCTCCTGGCTGTACCGCCTGAAACTCTATCTCCCCGTGGCGCAATCGCATGAAGACAAGCGGGATCTGTTCCGCTACTTTTTGACCGAAGCGGATGCACGGATTCATTACCTGTCCGGACTGGTACGGTCCATGCGGGCGGAATATGGAGACCGGATCGACACATTGAAAACGGACTTCGTCCGATAACCCGTTGGTAATTGAACCGGAAAATCGAAGAGAGAGCCCGCCACGAGGCGGGCTTTTTTCATGTAGAATGGAATCAAATCCAATTCCTGGAGGCTGTCATGAAAGAATGGGATCTGTATCGACTGATCTCCGGCATCGTTTTCACCGTCATCTGTCTGGCCCATCTGTTGCGAAACCTCAGCGGGTGGACGTTTGTCTTCGGTCCGTACACCATACCGCCGGTCCTGTCATGGGTCGCCTTCCTCGGAGCCGGCGTTCTGTCGGGATGGTCACTGTATGGTGTCAAACGCTGAACCCGATATGAAATTCCGGGAACTTATCCAGAACCGGCACAGTATCCGTTCCTACGATGGACGACCCGTCTCCCGCGAGTTGATCGATCAGTGTCTGGAGGCGGCACGACTGGCACCATCGGCCTGTAACTCTCAACCCTGGAGATTCATCGTGGTGGACGACCGGCACACCATTGACCGGATTGCAGACGCGGCATGCAGCGGCATCTACCGCCTGAACCGGTTTATCAAAACCGCACCGGTACTGATTGTGACGATAACAGAAAATTCGAAATATATCGCCCGCCTCGGCGGGAAGATCCGGGATGTCCGGTACAACCTGATCGATATCGGCATCGCCGGGGACCATCTGACCCTGCAGGCACAGGGACTGGGACTGGGCACCTGCTGGCTGGGCTGGTTCAATGAAGAAGGGGTTAAGACTGTCCTGGGGCTACCCGAAAAGACCCAGGTGGACATCATGTTCAGCATGGGATACCCGGATGAAAATCCGTTGCCGAAAAAGAAACGACGGAAACTGGACGATATCCGGTATTACCATTCCGGGTAGTGCCGGGCAGTAAGCAGGTTGTTACTTCAGATGCGGATACAGCTTTTTGGCGCAGTCCGGACAGATACTGTGGCTGAATTCTGCATCTGAATGATCAGCAAGATAGTTCTCCAGTCGCTTCCAGTATCCGTCATCATCCCGGATACTCTTGCAACTCGCACAGAGAGGAATAAGTCCACGTAAAGTCTTCACCTCTGAAAGGGCGGTCTTCAGATCCTGAATCACCCGATCCCGCTCGGCTTCCGCTTCCTTGCGACGTTCAATCTCCTGCTGAGCCAGTGTCAACTCGGTTCGGATTTCCGCCACCTGCTTGAGAATCGCCAGAATCGGCCGCTGTTCAATGGCAATTCCCTTGCGGTGACTCTGCCAGTACAGGTAACCGTACAGGAAGGGCAATGCAAAAATGGACACGATCAACCGGCTCAACAGTGTGCCCTTCATTATACTCACATATGCCGATGTACCGGCAAAGGCCATGGTGGCAAACAGAAATACATCCAGCCACATCACACCCAGCAGGGTGAAGAAAGCCCGAAGCCACAACCTGAGCTGGAGACCCGGTTTTCCCAGAAACTCCCAGGCCATCGCCAGAAAGACCAGATCCATCAACGTAGCCAGCACCGACGCGACATTCGTCCGAATACTGGGTAACGGTACCTGATCCACGACGCCACTGCCCACCAGATCAGCCTGGAAATGCAGGGCCACCGCGATCAGCGGTACCATAACAGAAACGCCGATTACGGTTGAAATTGCAATGCGCGTGGCCCTGGGTCCGTCGAAGACGTAAATGACAAAAACCCCGAGCAATAGCGACGTATAGAATACCGTTGATCCCACCATGAAGGTGATACCCGCTACCTGGACGGTGACACCGGCATCCGTCACCCAGGACATGATAGCGGTCAGTCCGCCGATCAACGCAAAGAAATGAACAGGGCCGAAACGATGCCGCAGGGAATGTGCCCAAAGCACAAGAAAATACACCACCATAGCTTCCACAATCAGGATAATTACCTCATGTCCCACTGTAAAGGTCCTTTCCATTCCGACAAAGTCCGGTGCTTTGCAAGGTAACGGACAGCAATTTCTATCTAATTATGCACGACAGGCGGGGAAATCTGCAAACATATCTTGATGAAAATTCAATCAGAAAAGGGATAGCGATACAGAACGTGAATGATGCCATATTTCTGCTACTCCCAGGCCAGACACAAAAAAACCGGACCGCTTTGCCGGTCCGGCCCACTTTCTAAACAAATCGGTTGTTCATTCCTTGCCTTCAATTATCAAATTCCTTGCGGGCTTTATCAACGGCCTCGCTGAATCGGTTCCACGCTTCTTCAGCGCCTTTCTTCAGTTCTTCCCAGGCACCGCCGCTTTCTTCCCGAAGTGCCTTCAGTTTTTCTTTGGCGTTGTCCCGCAGCCGCCGCAATTCCTCCATGTTCTCCTCGTGATGCGCTTTTACTTCCGCACGACTCTCACGGGTTCTGGCCTCCAGCTTGTCCAGCTCGGCATTCCATTGATCCAATTTTGCTTTCAGTTTTTCAACAACCATTTCACGGTTGGTCAATTTTCATCACTCCTTTCAGTGCGGCCCGATGGCCGCCTTTTGTCGGTTACCAGTTTTTCTATTATAATTCTATCATTTACGACAACACCTGTCAAGTCGCGCATCAACGGGGCACGTGGTCACGCAGAATAAGAATCGGGATGTATGTTGCTGTCCACCGCCTCACCCGCCAGTGCAAAGATGTCGTCCAATTCCACAATGCGGTGTTCACCGGTGGGGTAGAGTGACGCGCGGATCATCGCCCGGGCCACCACCTCCGCATGGACGGGCCGATAGCGACGGGCTTTCTTTGAAAACAGGCCAAAGAATCGAACCGCGCCGGCTCCCAGCCGTTCCATAAACCGGCTGTCCTGTCGTTTTCCTTCCAGAATTGACGGCCGCAGAATGGTCACATGCTCGAATCCAAGCGACAGCACCGCTTTCTCCAATTCCCCCTTGATCCGGGGATAGAAAAATCGTGAATCGGGATCTGCTCCGGCCGCCGATACCAGTACATACCGCTTCGTTCCGAAGCCGGCGGCTGCATACGCCACTTCCAGTTGATAGGCCACATCCACCCGGTACTGGGCATCCTGACTGCCCGCGGCCTTGCGCGTCGTACCCATGGCGGAAAACAGCACATCGCCGGAAAGCAGATGCGCCCAGCTCTCTTCGTCATCAAAATCCACGATATGTTCGGTCAATTTATCATGCTTCCGTCCGGAAGATCTTCGCGTCAAAATCGTCACCGTTTTGAACCGTTCATCATCCAGGAGGAGATCAAGCAGATGACCGCCCACCAGTCCTGTGGCCCCTACAACCATTGCATGATCAACCGTTTCCATCGATCATCTCCTTACTCACCAGCGTACACGCCTGTCTGCCTGCCGGATTGGCAGATTATACTTCTGACCCCTTTTCATCTGGATCTCATTCAACGCTTGCTTCATCCGTTTTGTTGTATTTTCAGTGTAAGAGCTTTCCCATATCCCGTCAAGTTCGCTCAACGCAGCGGGGTTTGGATGCTGCGGTCAGGTCAAGGCAAACAAACGCGAGCCTAAACCCACTTGGTAAGGCGAAGATTTTTGGTGTCGGGCCAGGCGCATTCGTGCGAGGAAGCGCAGCGTACATCAACTCGCGAAGGCAGAGTATTGACAACGTTGATGGCACGGGGTTTGGATGCTGCGGTCAGGTCATAAGCACCCGAAGAGGTGCCGCAGGGGGTATCAGATCAAGGCGCAGCAACCCGATATACCGGAGCGTACAAAGAGACGTACGTGAGGATATTGAGGGATGCTGCAACGCCGACATGGTGCCCCCTCCGGCACCTCTAATGGACGCCTACGATGGAGTATCCTGCATCGACGTACAATACCTCTCCCGTCACTCCCTGACTCAAATCCGACACCAGATACAGGGCATTGCCCGCCACATCTTCCGCACTGACATTGCGATGCAGTGGGGCAATCTTGGGAATGGTGCTGAGAATATGCCGCAAACCGCCGATACCGCTGGCCGCCATGGTCCGGATCGGACCGGCCGAAATGGCATTCACCCGGATATTCCGTTCTCCGAGATCTTCCGCCAGGTACCGCGTAATACTCTCCAGCGCCGCCTTGGCCACGCCCATCACGTTATAGTTCTTCACCACCCGGACCGCGCCCAGGTAGCTCATGGTGAGGATGGTACCGTTGTCGTTCATGAGCGGTTCCGCGTGACGGGCCAGCGCAACCAGTGAATAGGCGCTCACGTCCAGCGCACTGCGGAATGCCGGACGGGTGGTATCGATAAACCGGCCCTTCAATGCGTCCTGCGGCGCGAACGCCAGCGAGTGTATCAGAATGTCAAATTTGCCGAATTCCTGTTCTACCGTCTGAAATGTCTCAATAATCTGCTCATCCAGGGTTACATCGCAGGGGATACAGAACTTGCCGTCCAGTTCCTCCGCAATAGGCCGCACCCGTTTTTCCATAATGCGGCCCGCGTAGGTGAAACCCAGTTCCGCACCCTCTTCCTTTAATCGTTTTGCAATTGCGTAGGCAATGCTCTTCTTGTTGGCCACGCCGAATATGACGGCTTTCTTGCCCTTCAGTAATGCCATGAAATTGTTCCTCCAGTCGCACATCTCAATATGCAGTCTTCTGTTCGACTTATACCATATCGGAGCATCACAGGCAATAAATCGTTACAAAACAGGAATGATTTCGTATGCAGCCGGTCACGTTGGGATACCGGCATTTCCTTGCCGGTTTTCTTTTTCTTTGATGCACCGTGATCTGATATAACAATGACAACGACCGAACAGGAGGTCTTACCATGTCCCGCATCCGGAACGTCCTGAGCATATGTACCATGCTGTTGTTCGCTGCCGCCTGCAACCCGACCTCGTCGGAGAAGCCGGCCACATCTTCGAATCCTCCCTTGCCATACAAAATCGGGTATCTCAAAGTCGACCAGCCGCATGAAATTTACTACCAGGTGGGTGGCAACCCGGAAGGCATTCCCGTGATGGTACTGCACGGGGGACCGGGGGGTTCCTGCGGGGCCTACATGTTCGACTATTTCGATCTGAACCGTTGGAATGTCGTCCTCCATGATCAACGGGGAGCCGGAAAATCCAGACCAAAGAACGAGTTGAAAGACAACAACACGCAGGCCCTGGTTCGGGACATCGAAGCCCTGCGCAACCATCTCGGATTGAACAAGGTCGTTCTTTTCGGCGGGTCCTGGGGATCCACCCTGGCACTGGCCTACGCCGAAACGTATCCGGAAAATGTATCGGGCATTATTCTCAGGGGGGTATTCACCGCCACGAAACGGGAAATCGATGATTTCTATCACGGCGGGACAGCGGCTTTCTTTCCGGAAACCTATGAACGACTGCAGGCCATCGTTCCACACCCCGAAATCCTGAATTATCCGCAACAGCTGCTGGATCTGCTCCAGTCCGAAGACCCGGAAATCCGTTCGAAAGCGGGATACGAATGGGCCCGCTATGAAACGCGGCTGGTTTTCCTGAATCTGCCCGATAAAAAAGTAGACCCGCTTCTGGAACAGTATGGCAACGCCACCTACACCTTTTCCCTGATGGAAAACTGGTATATGGCGCACAACTGCTTCCTGGAGGAGGGTCAACTGCTGGAACATGCTGACCGGATCGCCCATATTCCAACCATTATCGTTCACGGACGCTATGACATGGTCTGCCGGCCCCGCGCCGCGTGGGAACTGGTAAAACGGCTGGAAAACTGCAAGCTGTGGTTCGTGCCGGCGTCCGGCCATGCATCATCCGAACCGGCCATGACGGAATATCTGAAACGGGCCACGAGGGATCTGGTTCCGCTGAGCTAAGTCCCGGTTCAGTTCATTCAGAACAAAAAAACCCGCCGGCAGCGGCGGGCTTTTCCATTGTCCGGTTTTCAGTTTTTCTTACTTCAATACCGGCTTGGGTGTTGTGGAACTGGAAGCCGGCAGAATGGGATAGGTCACATCCGGCTGAATCCCC
>DAINNF010000146.1:0-6479 GCA_036736005.1 Acidobacteriota bacterium | reverse complement strand
GCTCACGATAATGTTTTTCGGTTGCGTCAATTTCCAGCAGCTCTGCCACATTCCTGTATTCCTGATAGCCAATCCGTTCCAATGCCATCCGTGATGCGGAAACGTACATTTCGAAATAGTTCCCGCCGATCAGTTCACCATTGCAATCATAGATGGAACCCCAGATGCGCTGGAGCTTTTCCTGATGACTGCCGTAAACCGTTCCTTCACCCGCATAAGCCCGGTGCAGTTTCTGCAGCTTGATAATGTTCAACCCCACCAGCACAATGAGGAATGCAAGTACCACGACCACCAGACGAACCTGCCAGAGATCCGCATACAGAAACATGGACGGTCTGCGTCTCATTCTCCCTCCCGTATCACCAGTACCGGGTTGTTGTTCTCATAAATAAACTTCAGATGATCCTGTGCCCGGGCCATCCGCTCAATACGCGCATAGTCAGTCCGGTCTGTCAGATCACGCTCCAGATTACTGATGGTCTTCTTCAGGACCAGCACCTTTCGTTCGATACGCTTCACACGTTGACCCTCAACCATGGCCCGGTTCTTGACCTGTATATAGGCCGCGATGGGTCCTACCAGAAGAAGCACTGCCATCAGCAATCTGAGGAAAAAGCCCACCGCTTTCATGCGATCTGCTCCCGGATTTTCTGCGCCGCCCGCAATCGACTGCTCCTGGCTGCACGATTCCCGGCTGCCTCCGCTTCACTGGGTCGAACAACCTTCCGCGTCAGGATCAGGGCCTGCGCGTTGTTTCCACCACACTCACATCGGGGCAGCTCATCCGGACAGATGCAGGAGCGGGCCAGTTTTCGAAAGAATTGTTTGACCATGCGGTCTTCCAGGGAATGGAAAGAGATAATCACCAGTCGTCCGCCGGTTTTCAGCGTTTGCCATGCGCTGTTCAGCAATCGTTCCAGCTCTTCCAATTCGTGATTGACTTCAATCCGTAATGCCTGAAAACAGCGGGTTGCCGGATGGATCCGGTCCCGTTTTCCGGAGGCCAGTCCTTCTATAAGGCCGGCAAATTGCCGGGTAGATGCAAACGGGTTCTGTCTGCGAACTTCCACGACCTCACGGGCAATGCGCCTGGCGTGCCGTTCCTCTCCATACTCGCGAAAGATCCGTACCAGTTCCTGTTCGGGATAGCGGTTCAGTACATCGGCAGCGGTCAGACCCGAAGAGCTATCCATTCGCATATCCAAAGGCCCGTCTTCCATGAACGAAAACCCCCGATCCGGGTCCTTCAGTTGAAACATGGAGGTTCCCAGATCGGCCAGGATTCCGTCAACATCTCCAAATACGTCGCGTGCCTTTGCTGCCTCATCGATCCGCGAGAAGGGAGCATGCACCGGATATATCCGGTCATCCTGCCTGGCTGCTTCTCTGGCACGATCGATTGCGTCCGAATCGCGATCCAGTACCACGAGGCAACCATCGGGCCCTATCCGCTCCAGAATGGCCGCCGCATGACCGCCGCCGCCATAGGTGCAATCCACATAAATGCCACCCGTTTTCACGTTCAGATACGTCATGGACGCCTCCAGCAGTACCGGGATATGCATCTTATTTCGCATTCAGTACAGAAGCGATCTTCTCGTCATCAACTTCCGTGTCGTCCACCATCTGATCCACAACGGACGCGTTCCAGATTTCGATGCGGTTTCCGGCTCCCACCAGGGCAACTTCAGTTCCCGGCTCCACCTGAGCATCTCCCGCAAAACGACGGGGAAGCAGCACGCGCCCCTGACGATCCATCACGGCCATCTCGGACTGGCGATTCAACCTGCGACGGATCGCTTCCACTTCCAGAGCGGTCATCTCGGAGCGGTCCGACAAGGATTCCAGGGAACGCTTCCAGGTTCTTTCCGGATACAACATCAGGAATCCCTGGCCGTCCAGCACGCGGAATGCCAGTACAACATCCATCCCGTAACCGTTGTGCTCAAACACTTTCCGGAACGAAGACGGAAGCTTGATACGTCCGGCACCATCTACGGTAACGTCCTTGGTTCCGCTGAATTCAGCCGACATGCTCCACCGCCCTTCACTCACAGTCATCGACATTCTATATAAGCCATTATAGTCCAATTCTACCCATATGCAACCATTTTATGTCCATTTTAGTCCAAAAAGGGCATATCTGCGTCCATTCCGCATCCAATGGCGACCAGAACGGGGTGTCCAACACCGTTTTCCGGTACAAAAAAAGCCCCCAATCGCCTGGGGGCTTGAAAGATATATATTGTTGTCAATGGGTTTCAGTCTATTGCGCTTCCTCCGCAATCACATAAATCAGCGAAGTGTCCCCATCACCGGAACCGTCCGAATCATCTGCTTTCCTCCCATGGTCACCGGGATCCGGATGGATCCGTTGATCCGCTTTCCCCGATTACCGGGCTGTACGAATACCCGCACCCAGGAACCGCCCGAACCGTCCGGTTCCACCACAAACCGTATCGGACATCCGATGCAAACCGGACGACTCACCGATATCCGGTCACCTGTAACAGACGTCACATGAATAGCAGCGACCGGTTTGTCACCTGCCTCGACCGTTCCGAGGAACAGTGACGATGGTTCCACCTGCACAGGAGGTTGTGGATGAACATCCACCACGAAGTCCAGATCCGCATCCTTCAGTTCGGGAAACGGAACCTTCACGTGAACCCGCTGATCCCCGGGGACCGCCTTCCCTTTCGGTACGCTCAGGTGAAGTACCAGTTCCATGTCACCGTCTTCTGCGGATTCAACTATCCCGGTCAGGTTCATGAACCCCTGCTGACGGTCACTCAATAACACACTTACAGGTCCTGCCGATACATTGCCGTCCGTCCGGTTCTCCAGACGGATCCGCTTCTCCAGTGAACTGCCGCCACTGATATCTGCGAAAAGCACCGACCCGGTTTCGGGAACCACCGGGGCAACCACGTCCACCATCATTGTCAGACGGACCGATCGCTTCCGGGGATCGTTGCTGATGACCTGCACGGACTTCCGTGTCGGTCCCCAGTATCCCTCCGGAAAGAAAATAACCTGAATCTCTCCCGTTTCACCGGGCGCATACTCCAGTTTGTTCAGTCGTGGAGCCGTACAGCCACACGTCCGGGTCACCTCACGGATGACCAGTGGTTCGTCCCCCTTGTTGGTAAAGGGGAAAACAAAACTGTAAGTATCGTGAGCCTGCAGCTTTCCGGCATCCATGTTTGTCCGTTCAAACACAATTTCAGGACCCGCCCATGCAGCCGCATGGGACAGGAACAGTACAATAACAGCCATCCTTCTCATTTCAGAATGTCTCCTTCCCGGTTGTTGGGATTATCACGATTTCTTTCCTGACACTTGTTTCTATTCCCGGTTTTCCAGTGAATCGGGAGGCGCCATGAATCCTGCACCGATGGGATCTTCAATTGTCTCTTCCAGTATACGATCCACCTCATCCATAGAAGATTGGTCCAGTTCCCAGTTCATGACTTCGGGAACCGGATCCAGCTGGGCAGGCCTGCGGGCACCCCACAATGCAATTGTATGAGGATGGCGATCCAGTACCCAACGAACAGCCAGATGAACCACCCGTCGATTGAACCGCCGACGAGACAGCTGATCCAGCCGGCGGACCGCTTCCACATATTGTTTAAGCCGTGGCAATTGGAACTTGGGATCGTACTGCCGGATATCATCACCCTGGAATGTAGTTCCCAATCCCACCTGTCCGCTGAGGAGCCCGCGGCACAACGCACCATATCCCAGAACCGTCAACCCGTGTTCCATCGCGTAAGGCAGGACATCCGCTTCCATTTCCCGCTCAAACAAATTGAGTGGTGGCTGAACGGAGTGCAGCGGAGATCCGGAACGGAAACAATCCATTTCTGCCGTTGAGAAATTGCTTACACCGATCGCCCGAATCTTACCCTTTTCCCTGAACCGGTTCATGAGGGCAGCAGTCTCTTCGAAAGGAACGGACCGATCCGGCCAGTGAACCTGGTAGACATCAATGCAATCCGTTCTCAACCGCCTGAGAGAATCATCCAGTTCCTGCTCCATGCGCAGCGCTGAACTGTCACGGTAGATGTTGCCGTCGCTCCAGTTGAGACCGACTTTCGTCGCCAGCACAATCTGATCCCGTCTTCCATACTGCCGGACAGCCTCTCCGACAATAGTCTCAGATTCCCCATATCCATATACCGGTGCGGTATCAATGAGGTTGATGCCCATATCCAGAGCGTGGTGGATGGTTCGTATCGCATCCGACTCATCCGCGCCACCCCAGAAAGTGCCGCCAATGGCCCACGTGCCAAGCCCAATCCGTGAAGCACGGATTTCTGTGGAACCGATCTGCCGGTATTCCATTGATCCTCCCTGAAAATCAAAACGCTCCATAACCTGTATCGCGCAGCCATTCTAACACCGGCCCAATGCCCTGTCAAAACTCGGTTTCTTTGCAGCAAACACACTGTTTCTGGTATACTTGGTTGATGGAGGCCGTCAATGGAATTCAATGAAAAACTGCTCGAAATTATTGTTTGTCCTGAATGCAAGACCAACCTCAAACTGAAGGAAAACCGGTCCGGGCTCAAATGCAGCCGGTGCAATCGGGTTTACCCCATCGACGAGAACGGAATTCCACATCTTCTTCCGGAGGAAGCAACGATTGAAGAGTGAGTTCTTCGTTCGGGCTGCAACGCCCGTTCGGGTCACCTGGAACGATGGCGACCGGATTCGCGGGGATCGGTACGATCTGGATGTGACGGTTGTGGCTGACAAGCTCGATCGGGACGGTTTTGTGATGGATTTTGAACGTCTCCAGCGCGTGGTATTCGGCATCCGGGATTTTCTGGAGCAACAGACACTGAACGACATCCTGCCCGGTGGATTCAGTCAGAAGCATCTACTGGATCTGGTAGTTGATAAACTGCAGAGTGCCTTGACTGAACATGCTCACATACGCAGCGTGTGGATGCGGGGCGCAGAAGAAGGATTTGGCGTTGAACTGGATTAAGTGGATTCAAGACCGTAAGTCCTGGCTGCTGGGCGTATACACGCTGCTGGCAGCAGCGGCCGTTGTGGGACTTCTTCTCTACCGGCCATTGATTGTTTCCGGATCCAGCATGTACCCAACCTTCCGGGACAACGACAGGGTACTGGTGGATACGTTCGGCGGTGATCTCAGCAACCTGAAACGGGGAGATGTGGTGGTCTTCTTCTCACCCGAAGACACCAGCCGTCTGATGGTGAAACGGGTGATTGGTTTGCCCGGTGACGTGATCACCATTCTGGAAGGTCACGTCTACCTGAATGGAACCCTGCTCCAGGAACCATACACCAACCGTGGAGAAACCAGCCACGAAACCATTCCCGCCTTTCACGTCCCCGACAAGTGCGTGTTTGTGCTGGGTGACAACCGGCTCACCAGTTCGGACTCCAGGGAATGGGGAGCTGTACCCGCCGACCGGATTTACGGACGGATCATTTACCGCTTCCAGCGCTGACCTCCATGACATCCGTATTGCCCGAAACACCACATATTCTGGATATCCAACATATCCTCAACATCCGAAAAAAGTGGATCGCCAGGTCCAGTGTCCGGCATCAGCTGAAGGCGATGGAAATATTGAGCGAATTCCGGGCCCGGCACCTGGACTTTTCAGGACCGGAAGTCGTCATCGGGAACCCGTCAACCTGCACAGCAGCAGAACAGAAAGAAATCGAAGCCCGTCTTCGTACATTCATGCCCTGGAGAAAAGGACCCTTTTCGGTTTTCGGTATTCATATAGATGCCGAATGGCAATCCAACCGCAAATGGGACCGCCTGCTGCCCGAGATTCCCGATCTTCAGAACAAGGAAATCCTCGACGTGGGTTGCAACAACGGATACTACATGTTCCGGATGGCGCATCATGAACCCCGGTACGTCCTGGGCATCGATCCCACCGTGCCCACCCACCTTGCATTCAGTGCGCTGAACGGAATGGCCCGTGTTCCGCAACTGCACCATGAGCTGTTGGGAGTAGAACATGTTCACCTGTTTCCGGAATGTTTCGACGTCATTTTTCTGATGGGCATCCTGTATCACCATCCATCCCCACTGGGCATCCTGAAACAGGTGACCGGCGCTTTGAAGCCGGGTGGCGTGCTGCTGCTGGAAACTCAGGGAATCCCGGGGAATGAACCGGTCGCACTGTTTCCGGTCAAACGGTATGCCCGCGTGCCCGGTACATATTTCGTGCCGACCGCCTCCTGCCTGGAAAACCTGATGAAACGGGCGGGTCTCAAGGGGGTGAAGATCTTCGATTCCCATGCCATGTCGAACGAGGAACAACGGAAGACCGACTGGATGGTCTATCAGTCGTACAGCGACTTTCTGGACCCGGATGATGCGACACGGACGGTGGAAGGATACCCGGCCCCAATCCGGATCTATGCCCGGGCCAACCGCTAAGTTCGGGATCGACCGTTCAGTACGTTCTTCAGAAAAACAC
>DAINNF010000145.1:0-6601 GCA_036736005.1 Acidobacteriota bacterium | reverse complement strand
GGTTTGCATGAAGCCATGTACGGCGCAACTGCTGCGGAGTTTTCCACGAGGTCAAGGCCAGGCGGCTGCACCGCAGTTGGATAGGAGAAGTGTAAAGTGTTCAGTTTACAGTGTTCAGATTAGAGATAAGAAGAAAGCAAGTAAGTGTAATGTCAATTGACTGTCAGGCGACGCGGAGTTTTCGGTTTGCATGAAGCCATGTACGGCGCAACTGCTGCGGAGTTTTCCACGAGGTCAATGCCAGGCGGCTGCGCCGCAGTGGGATAGGAGAAGTGTAAAGTGTTCAGTTTACAGTGTTCAGATCAGAGATAAGAAGAAAGCAAGTAAGTGTAATGTCAATTGGGTGTCAAGCGACGCGGAGTTTTCGGTTTGCATGAAGCCATGTACGGCGCAACTGCTGCGGAGTTTTCCACGAGGTCAAGGCCAGGCGGCTGCACCGCAGTTGGATAGGAGAAGTGTAAAGTGTTCAGTTTACAGTGTTCAGATTAGAGATAAGAAGAAAGCAAGTAAGTGTAATGTCAATTGACTGTCAGGCGACGCGGAGTTTTCGGTTTGCATGAAGCCATGTACGGCGCAACTGCTGCGGAGTTTTCCACGAGGTCAAGGCGCCGAAAGGTGAGAAAGCGGAGTGTACGAAGCGGGTACTCGAGCATTTCGAACCTTTCGGCAACACAGAGATCGTGGGAAAGAACCAGCAGAAAGAGAAAAAAGGGGTGGTGAGTGCACGCACCCACCACCCAAGAGGAGGAGAAAAAAGCCGCTCGCGGCTGATCAGAACGGATATTTTTCGGTTTCCACGACCACCTTGGCAATCTGCTGCTGCAGTCCGATTTCATTGATGTCATAGGATGGCATGAAGGTCTTGATGGCCATGGACTGTTCTTTCAATTTCTGGCCTTCCAGCATGTAGTGGAGGCTCCGCTTGGCCAGTGCCGGCAGTGTGGCGAGGAATTCCGCCAGATAAAGCTGAGTGGCCGCCACCTGCAGGTCCACCTTGTCTTCCCCTTCCAGTTCCGCCATCTTGCGGGTCCTGAGAATCGCGGATTCAGCAACAAAGATGCCGATGCAGATGTCCGCCAGGATGCCCAGCAGTTCCTCTTCCTTCTTGATGTCATCACCGAACCGCTTCATGCCCACACCGGCCAGGAACATGGCGACACGCTTGGCCAGCTCAATATAGCGGACTTCGTTGCCCAGCACACCCTTGGCGGGACGCGGCTGTTTCATCGGACTCTTGATTTCATCCACGATGACGCTTTCGAACTCCAGTAACGGCAGTTCCTTCTTCATGGCCTTTCTTGCCAGCATGGCGGGAATCAGGATGCGGTTGATTTCGTTGGTGCCTTCGAAGATCCGATTGATCTTGGAATCGCGATACGCTTTGGCCATGGGGTATTCTTCGGAGAATCCGTAGCCACCGTAGATCTGCACACCTTCATCCACCACCCAGTCCAGGACTTCCGAACCGAATACCTTGAAAATGGAGGACTCGATCGCATACTCCGCAATCGCTTCCAGTACCTTGTGTCCACCTTCTTCCAGCTGGTTGATCGCATTGTCCACCAGACCGGCGATCCGGAAACCGGCGCTTTCGGCCACGTAGGTCTTGTACGCCATCCGGGCCAGCTTTTCACGAATCAGACCGAACTTGGAAATCGGCATCTTGAACTGGTGACGTTCATTGGCATACTTTGCCGCAACTTCCAGGATTTCTTTAGCTGCTCCTTCGCATACCATACCCAGTTTGTAGCGTCCGATATTCAGGATGCCGAATGCGATGAGATGGCCCTTTCCGATTTCTCCCAGAACACTGTCCACCGGAATCTTTACATCTTCCAGAATCACCTGACGGGTTGACGATCCCTTAATCCCCATCTTGTCTTCTTCTTCACCGAAAGACAGACCTTCCGTCCCCCGTTCAACCAGGAAAGCGGTAAATTGTTCCCCGTCCACCTTGGCGAACACAGTAAACAGATCCGCAAACCCGGCGTTGCTGATCCACTGCTTGGTACCGTTCAGCACGAAGTGTTTGCCGTCATCGGTCTTGACTGCTTTGGTTTTAATGCTCATGGCATCGGTTCCGGCACCGGGCTCGGTCAACGCATAGGCAGCCAGCATTTCACCGTAAGCCAGTTTGGGCAGATACTTCTGCTTCTGCTCTTCGGTACCGAAATAGACCAGCGGCAGAATCCCGATACCGGTATGGGCGGCAAATGCGGTCAGGAAGCTGGCTTCCAGTCCCATCTGCTCCGCCACATACATGGAAGTCTTCTTGTCCATGCCCAGACCTTCATATTCTTCCGGTACGTCGATGGCCAGCAGACCCAGTTCACCCGCCTCTTTCAACAGCTGAACCAGCAGATCAAAATTGTGACCATCAATTTCCTTGATGTTGGGGACCACCTTCTCGCGCATGAAGCGCGCGGCTGTTTTCCCGATCTCCAGCACCTCTTCGGGCATTTCCTCCGGGATGAAAATCTCGGACTCTTCCATCGGCGCGATCAGATACTCGCCGCCTTTCATATACCGTTTTGTCATGGTTTCCCCCTTCGCAACTAATGAATGAATGGTCATTCATTATTATGGGGCCCACCGCTCTTTCCGTCAAGTTTTTTTTGGAAAAATGTAGATATACATTTATAATGTGTTTATAAATTGGGAGGTTGCATGCTCGAGACGGCTCTTCGTCTCATTGTGTGTCCGTTGCTCGAACCGGGTATCAGTCGATTGGGAACGGCCCCGTCAGAACGACCCGGGACGTCGCTACCGCCGCAACACCTCCCATTCACCCGTTAGTCCATGTTATACCGGAGGGGGTTATGAACCTTGGCATTCCTGTCGAACTGGGCGGCGACAACCGACTCGCATTAACGCCCCAGAGCGTAGATTTGTTGACGGAATCCGGACACACGATTTTTGTGGAGAAGGGTGCCGGAGACAAAATTCATTTCTTTGACGAAAAATTTGAAGCCTCCGGAGCGAAAATCCTGTATTCCCATGAGGAAGTCTTCGGTCGGAGCGAACTGATCGTGAAGGCAGAACGCCTGTTGCCTGAGGAACTGGAATTTGTCCAGAACGAGCAGATCATCATGGCCTTCAACCATCTGGCCGTCGCCGAGAAAAAAACGGTCCAGCAACTCATGGACAAAAAGGCCACCGTCATCGGGTATGAACTGATCGAGAATGAAGACGGGGAACTGCCGGTTCTGTACCCAACCAGCGAGATTGCCGGTCAGATGAGCATTCAGATTGCCGCAGAGTTCATGAAGATATCACGTGGCGGTAAGGGCATTCTGCTGGGTGGCATCCCGGGCGTCCCACCGGCAGTAGTGGTGATTATCGGTGCAGGCACCGTTGGCCGGAATACATGCATGGCCGCCCTGGGTGCAGGGGCCCACGTCATTATTCTGGATAACGATGTCCGCAAACTTCGCGACATCGAACGTCTTTTCCTGAAGCAGGTGGTCACATCCGTCGCCACCCCGAGGAGCATTGAAAAGGCCATCGCATTGGCAGACGTTCTGATCGGGGCGATTCTGATCAAGGGCGAGAAGTCCCCTCATGTTCTGACCCGGGACATGCTATCCCGGATGAAGAAAGGATCCATGATCATTGACCTTTCCATCGACCAGGGTGGCTGTTTCGAAACATCCCGGCCCACAACGCCGGAATCGCCCACCTACGAGGTTGATGGGATCATCCATTATTGCATCCCCAATATTCCGTCCTGCGTAGGACGGACCGGAACCCTGGCACTCAACAACGTACTGTTCCCCTATGTGAAAGAGTTGTGCGACAAAGGCATCGAGAAGGCGCTGAAAACCAATATGGACCTGCGCAAAGGTCTGTATATCTACCGGGGAATTCCGATCCATCCGGTCATGGAAAAGATGTTCGGGCTTAAAGTCAAGGACATCGAATCCCTGATGTAGCGGGGGACGATATGGTCTGGACTGAACTATACAAATCCAAGCTGACAACAGCCGAGAACGCTGTCAAGTGTATTGAATCCGGTCATCGCGTGTATGTTCATCCGGGGGCCTGCACTCCGGAAACGCTTCTGAAAGCAATGACCGCCCGTGCGGATGAGTTGAAGGATGTCGAAGTAACCCATATTCTCACCTTCGGCTATGCCGACTACGCACATGAAGAATACAAAGGGTCCTTCCGGCACCGCGCACTGTTCACCGGCGGTAACGTGCGCAAGGCCGTCAATTCCGGATACGCACAGTATGTACCCATTTTCCTGGGCGAAATCCCCCGGCTGTTTCAGTCGGGAGAACTGAAGATCAATGTCGCATTGATTTCGGTATCCCCCCCCGACGAGTACGGTTTCTGCACGTATGGGGCCGGCGTGGATATCACAAAGGCCGCCTGCGAGAATGCCGATCTGGTTGTCGCGGAAGTCAACCCGCACCAGCCCCGGTCTCTGGGTAACAGTTTCATTCACCTGAACAAGATTGATCATCTGGTGGAAGTTTATACGCCGCTGCCGGAATACAAACCGGAACAGATGACGGATGTACACAGAAAAATCGGTGAGTACTGTGCGGAGCTGATTGAGGACGGTGCCACCCTTCAGATGGGCATCGGAGCAATTCCCGACGCCGTGTTGAATTACCTGAAGGACAAGCAAGATCTCGGCATTCATACCGAGATGTTCTCAGATGGACTGCTCTCGCTTGTACAGGCCGGCATCATCAATAATGAGAAGAAAACGCTTCACCGGGGCAAATCCATCGCATCATTCGCACTGGGGACCAAGAAACTCTTTGACTTCATTAACAACAATCCACTCTTCGAGTTTCACCCGAACGAATATACCAATGACCCCTATGTGATTGCACAGAACGACAAAATGGTGGCCATCAATTCGGCTATCGAAGTGGACATTACCGGTCAGATCTGTTCCGATTCGATCGGCAACCGCATCTACAGCGGATTCGGCGGGCAGGTGGATTTCATCCGTGGCGCAGCAAGATCGAAAGGTGGAAAACCCGTCATTGCATTGCCCTCTACTGCGAAGAACGACGAAATCAGCCGCCTCGTACCGATGCTGCGGCCCGGTGCCGGTGTCGTGACGACACGTGCGGACATCCACTATGTGGTTACGGAGTACGGTGTGGCCTACCTGTTCGGTAAATCGTTGGAAGAACGGGCAAAAGCGCTGATCCGGATCGCCCACCCCAAATTCCGGGACGAACTTACGGAAGAAGCCCGGAAGTTCGGCTACATCCTGTAGCATTGGGGACCCGAACCGTTCTGACATCATTGTCAACGGGAGGTTTGAATGACTCGGCCCTCGGATGAGGTGAAAGAGAAAAAAAGTATCCAGCATGTTCATCCGGCATACGGCTATGCTTTGCTGACACTGCTGATTCTGTTGCTGGTGATTCTGCCTCTGGATACGCTGCTCAGCCGCATTCTGGCCATCTTTATCGTTCTTCTCTCTCTTCCCGTCAGTCATTTTGTCAATATCAGCCGCCTGCAACGTCGACTGACTCCGATTCGCGACACGGTAGAACTACTCAACCAGGGCAGGCTGGAAGACATTCGGCTGAATGATCCGCTGGGCGAACAGACTCCGCTGGAGGCGGAACTTGGCCGGAAGCTCGTGCTCCTGTCCCTGAATATCCAGGGCCTGCTGAGTCATCTGAATCGCATCTCGTCCAACATCCGCATCGTTTCCTCGGACATTGATGATCAGTTGGTTACCTATATCCGTGATGTCAAACACCAGATCACCAATACCGATGTCACGATCCAGTCCGCAGACGAGATTCAGGGATTTATCCGGGACATCACCGAAAATGTAAACCGGTTGAATGACATTGCGCTGGAAACGCTGTCTTTCCTGAAAGAGATCGTGCAAAGCAATGAAAACGTGAATATCAAGATGGAATCGCTTTCCGCTTATGTCCGGGAAACGGAAGAATCCATGAAGGACATCATCGCCCATACCGGAAAGGTAGGTGAAAACGCGGAGAACCTGTCATCCATGGTGGTGGAAACCTCCACGTCGGTCATGGAAATGGATGCGACGATCTCGGAAATCAAGAAACAGGCCCGACACACCATGACGCTGGCGGAGGAAGCCATGACCGCGGCCGAGGAAGGCCTGGCGCAGACCCGGGACACAGCCGGTTCAGTTGATCGGGCCGGTTCCACGTTTGATCAGGTACGGCGGAAGATCAAGGAATTGAAAGAAAATTCCATGAGGATCGGCGAGATTATCTCCACGATCCGCAAAATCAGTGAACAGACCAGCCTGCTGGCACTGAACGCGACAATTTATGCTTCCCACGGTGAAACCGACGACCGTAACATGAGCGTGATCGCAGACAAGATCCGGGAACTGGCGAATTCATCTTCCATGGCCATGAAAGAGGTCAGCAATGTTCTGACCACGATGCAGCAGCAGGTAGACGAAGGACACGCCCTTGTGGAGGAAGGCGATAATGTGGTCCGGGACGGTGTATTCCAGGTACGGGAAACCAATCGCCGGCTGGAACAGATCGTCGACCGTCTCCAATCCGTGAACCAGTACGTGGCAACAGTATCCAATGCGACGGATGAACATGCGGAAGGATCGTCACAGATC
>DAINNF010000144.1:0-6606 GCA_036736005.1 Acidobacteriota bacterium | reverse complement strand
ATTTGTCTACCGGGGAGACGTGTTCGTCGCATCCGTGGAAGCCGGAACCACCAAGCAGGTAACCGGTACCCCGGGACCGGAGCGGGATGTGTCATTCGCACCTGATGGACGCGGTGTGCTGTATGCCGCCGAGCGGAGCGGCAGTTGGAACCTGTACCGTACCGATATCGTCCGGGAAGAGGAAAAATACATATTTGATGCAACGGTGCTGGAAGAAAAGCCCGTCCTGGAATCGGGTATCGATACCTACATGCCGCGGTTCTCACCGGACGGCAAGGAAGTGGCATATCTGGCGAACAAAACCGAGTTGCGGGTAAAGAATCTCAAGGACGATGCGGATCGGCTGATCCTTCCCGCTTCCCGTAATTTTGCTTATACCGACGGTTCCATGTGGTACCAATGGTCACCGGACGGGAAGTGGTTCCTGGTCCAACTGACCAACCCGGACTACTACATCCAGGATGCCGGTCTTGTTTCATCGTCCGGCACGGGTGAGATTAGCAACCTGACAAGAAGTGGGTTTACGGTGGACTCGCCCTCCTGGATGGCGGAAGGAAACATGGTGGTCTTTGCGTCCAACCGGGACGGCCTGAATTCGTTTGCCAGCACCGGGGGCAGTCAGTACGACATCTATGCCCTGTTCAGCAACCAGAAGGCCTTTGACCGGTTCAAACTTTCCAAAGAGGAACTGGAGCTGATCAAGGAACAGGAAAAAGAAGAAAAGAAAAAAGAAGATAAAGCAGATAAGAAAGATGAAGACAAATCGGATGCGAAAAAGAAGATCAACCCGGTTTCCCTGACCATACCCGGGATGTCGGAACGCCGTGTCAGGCTGACCCCGTATTCGGCGTCGGTGGCGGGGTTCTATGTGACCGACGACGGTGAAAAGCTTCTGACGCTCACGAAACTGGAAGAAAAGTACGATCTGTGGGTCACCGAATTACGGAAAGATGAGACGAAGGTTCTGGCCAAACTGGGAGCAAGGCGGGCCTCACTTGTGCCGGGTCCGAAAGGAAAGAACGTGTTCGTACTGGCAGATGGTCGTATCAGTCGAATCGCCATCGATTCAGGCAAGAAGAAGAGCATTTCCTTTTCAGGCGACATGGAGCTGGACCGGGCGGCCGAACGGGAGGCCATGTTCTATTATGTTTGGCGTCAGATCAAGAACCGGTTCTACGATCCTGAACTCCATGACACTCCGTGGGATGTGATGCGGGATGAATACAGTCGCTATCTCCCGTATATCAACAACAACCATGATTTTGCCGAGTTGTTGAGTGAGATGCTGGGAGAATTGAACGCTTCCCATACCGGTGGCCGGTATTATGGTGGCGGCGACGGTGACCGGACTGCACAACTGGGGCTCCTGTTTGATCCGAAGTGGACCGGTGTGGGGCTGAAAGTGACGGACATCCTGGAAAAGGGGCCGATGGATCGGGCCGACAGCAAGGTGAAACCGGGTGTGATCCTGGAAAAGATTGACGGTACGACCCTGTCACCCGCGATCAACCCCTATGGACTCCTGAACAGGAAGGCAAACCGTAAAGTACTGTTGAGTTTCTATGATCCGGAAAGCCAGAAGCGATGGGATGAGGCCGTGAAACCGGTCAACTCGGTGTCTGGCGGACTGTACAAGCGATGGGTGGAACGGAACCGCAGGATGGTGGATGAACTGTCGAACGGACGGCTGGGATACATTCATATCCGCTCTATGAGTGACAGCAGCTACCGGGAGATTTACAGTGAAGCCATGGGCCGGTATTCGGGAAGAGAAGGCCTGGTGGTGGACACGCGGTTCAACGGTGGTGGTGATCTGGTAGATGATCTGGTGACGTTCCTGGACGGCAAACGCTACATGAATTTCCGGCCGCCGGGGCAGGGTACAATCGGGATCGAATCACACAACAAATGGGTGAAACCGTCCATTGTGGTGGCTTCCGAAGGTAACTACTCGGATGCACACTGTTTTCCCTGGGCCTACCATACACTGGGTATCGGGAAGATCGTCGGCATGCCGGTGGCCGGCACCTGTACGTTCGTCTGGTGGGAACGTCTGCAGGATCCGGAACTGGTGTTCGGCATACCCAATGCCGCGGTGGAGAATATCGGTGGTGAACCGCTGGAAAACCAGCAACTGGAGCCCGATATCCGGGTGGAAGCAAAGCCGGAAGATATCTCCAACGGCATTGACAGACAGCTGGAGAGCGCCGTTCAGGTGCTGCTGGACGATATTGACAGACAGAACTGACCGGAACAGAATCTGAAACAGATGGGCGGCCCGGGCCGCCCTTTTTTGGGGAGGAACCATGAATCAGTCTGACATGGAACTGGTGGAAAAGGCACGCTCACTGATCCGGGAACGTTTTCTGGAAGGCCGGCATCATATTGCGTCCGCACTGAGAACCCGGACGGGACAGGTTTTCCAGGGGGTGCATGTCGAGGTTTATGTCGGGCGCATCACCATATGTGGCGAAGCGGTGGCCATCGGCGCTGCCGCAACGGCGGGTGATACGGAGATTGACACCATCGTGGCGGTGGATGAAACCGGAAGGGTAGTGTCTCCGTGCGGCATGTGCCGGGAAATGATCGCGGACTACGCGCCGGACGCACGGGTGATTCTGAAGGTGGAGAATGAGCTGCAGGCGGTTCCGGTTCGACAACTGCTTCCCTTTCCGTATGAACAGTAGCGATGGACCGGTATCGAATATGATATGCTGATGTGGACGGGATTTCGTTGCGGGGGGAGGGATGCATGTCTTTTGTGATGAACGTGTTGAATGATCTGGAGAAAATCGAAAATGGTCTGCGGGATATCTATGCGACACTGGCTGAAAAATTCTCGGACAACCCGCCTTACCGGGACCTGTTTCGTGCCTTGAGCCGGGACGAGGAGACCCATGCGGACCATGTCCGCTATCAGAAGCGTCTGGTTCGGCAGAATCCAAACGACTTCACCCACGTCAGTGTGGACATGGAAGGAATGGATGAAATCCTGGCATTTCTCCGTCACCTGCTGGAAAATCCTCCCAATGCCACACCCGAAGAGGCCGTTGCCCTGGCAATTGATCTGGAATCGATCAGCCAGGAACGGATGTACCGATCGGTGATTGTGGATGCCTGCCCGGGACTGAAGCCCCTGATCGAGAATCTGACCCGGTTCGACAAAGTTCATCTGGAGCGGTTGAATGCTTTCATGGAAGATCAGGTCGAAGGAGACATTGAGTGAATATTCTGCTCGCAATCTTCCTGGTGGTACATGGTATCTCTCACCTGGTGGGATTCGTCGTGCCCTGGAAACTGGCCGTGATTCCGGAAGCACCGTATAAAACCACCATCTTGAAGGGAACGGTGGACCTTGGGGACAGCGGAATCCGCATATTCGGTCTGATCTGGTTGCTGCTGGCCGTCGGCTTCGGAACGTCAGCGGTACTGCTGTTCCTGAAATCAACCGCGTGGTTGCCGTTCACGGCCCTGATTACGGCCGTGTCACTGATCCTCTCCGTGCTGGCCTGGCCTGAATCCAAGGTCGGGATACCGGTCAATATTCTCATCCTGGCGGTACTCCTGGCACGACACAGCGGCTGGTTTTGATCGAAGAAACCGGTCGTCCATTTGTCCGGTGATCCACAATACCTTCCCGGGTTCGGCGTGTTATGATGGAACAACTGAAGATCCCCGGAGGAAACCATGGCGGATGCAATCGGGCTGTTCCTGCTGCTGATCGGTCTGGAACTGGTTCTCGGAGTGGACAATGTTCTGGTCATTTCCATTTTTGTAGGCCGGTTGCCGAAGGAAAAAAGACAGAAAGCCCGCATCCTGGGTCTTGCACTGGCTATGGTGGCACGGATCGTTCTCATCGCCGTCATCCTGATGTTGACCGGAATTACCCGTGACGTCATATTCGGACTGAGTGTCCGGGACCTGATCCTGATTGCTGGCGGCATGTTTCTGTTGTACAAGGCAACCCGGGAAATTCATCATACCGTGGAACTGAAGGATGAGGACCATGTGGAAATGCATATTGACGACACCAGAGGCTACTGGTCCATCATGGGTCAGATCGTGCTGTTGGATATTGTTTTTTCCATTGATTCGGTGATTACCGCGGTGGGGCTGACCGACCACTTGTGGGTCATCGTGGGTGCGGTCGTACTCTCCTTTGTCGCCATCATGTTTTATGCGGGACCGCTGGGTGAGTTCATCCTGGACCATCCTGCACTGAAGATCCTGGCACTGGCTTTTCTGATCACCATCGGTGTGACCATTTTCATGGAGGGGATGCACACCCATGTGCCCAAGGCCTATATTTATCTGCCCATGGGATTTGCCCTTTTCGTGGAACTGCTGCAGATGCGCTATGAATACAACCGGAAACGGAACCGTGAGGTCGAATCTGTTTCCGAATCAACGGAGGGTGCGTGATGACCGGAGATATCAAGCTTGGACTGGGAGAGTCCTGCTGGCTGCGACGTGGATTCTTCATCTTCATGAAGCGCAAATTGATTTATGCCGGCATGTCAGGACCGGAGACGTATTCACT
Organism: Acidobacteriota bacterium; assembly: GCA_036736005.1. Lineage (GTDB taxonomy): Bacteria > Acidobacteriota > Holophagae > Thermotomaculales > Thermotomaculaceae > DAINNF01. The sequence goes on along the minus strand of DAINNF010000144.1, from coordinate 2,066 downwards.
GGTGGTGCGGGTTCAGGATGGATACCAGGCCTACGCCTATAACCTGTACGTTCACAAAGACACAACGGAGCTTGAGATCGAAGATCAGAAGATCCGGGTCAAGTGTCTTTCAAAGAACGAGTTCTGGTTTGAATTGGTTGAGGAGCAGCCGGATCCGTTCACGGAGGGGGGCGCATGAATGCCGCCATACTTCGACGGAGCAGATATGCAATAGTGTTGATTGCCCTGTGGCTGCTTTTCCCAGCTTACGGGCAGGCGGGTCCGGATTGTTTTTCCATACTGGCTGGAAAAGACGCAACGGTTGACGGTGCGGTCCTGTTTGCACATAACGAAGACGATCCCTGGCCGCAGATTGTAAACTGGCACAAAGTCCCCCGCAAACACCATGATCCCGATGAAGTCGTGGTCCTCAAGAATGGCGGGACACTGGCTCAGGTCGACGAAACGGTTGCCTATATCTGGCTCCAGATGCCGGGCAAGGACTTCTCGGATACCTATATGAACGAATTCGGAGTGACCATTGCGTCCAATGCCTGCCGGTCCCGTGTCGAGCATCCCGATCTGACGGACGGTGGCATCGGGTGGTGGTTGAGACGGCTGATGGCGGAGCGGTCACGCACGGCCCGGGAAGCCGTGGAGTTGGCGGGCCGTCTGGTGGAACGGTTTGGATACACCGGATCGGGAAGGTCTTACTGCGTGGCGGATTCGAGAGAGGCCTGGATGATGGCGGTGGTTCATGGAAAACAATGGGTGGCGTGCCGGATTCCGGATGACCATGTTGCGGTGATTGCCAACCGTTATACGATCGGGGAAATCGACCTCTCCGATCCGGCCGTGTGTATTGGATCGGACGATGTGATTCAATTTGCGGTGAAACAGGGCTGGTACGATCCCGAAACAGACGGAGCTTTCAATTTCCGGGACGTGTACAGTGAGCCGGAATCCCGCTGGGGGATCCGGAACATCGCCCGGCAGTGGCGGGGGATCAATCGATTGAAGGCGGAACCGGTTGCCCTGAAAGGACCCATGCCGTTCACGTTCAAACCTGCCAAGAAGCTGACCCTGAAGGACATGTTTGATGAACTCCGGGATCATTACGAAGGCACGGAGTTTGCGGGTTCCCCGAACTGGAACAACGGGAATCCCCACGATTATTACGTGATGCGGATCTGTTCGGACCGTAACATGTATGGTGCAGTGGCACATCTGCAATCGGATATGCCGTCCGAAATTGGTTCGGTGATGTGGGTGGGAATGCGTCGGCCCTGCGTGCAACCCTTTGTTCCGGTTTTTGCCGGGATAACCGGATTTCCCGACGGCTTCAGCCGCATCCCTGAAACGGATGCGTTGCGGGCGCAGTTCTCCGAAGATGCAGACCGGTTTAAACGGTCGAATGGACTCGTCTGGTGGCAAATCGCCGACCGCGTGGACCGGATTGATCTTGCGTATGGCAAACTGGGGGCTCAAGCCCACGATGCCGCGGTCGCCATAGAAGATACGTTCCTGGAAATCATGCCGGCATTTCAGAGAAAAGCGGTCACGGCATGGTCAACGGATTCCGACAAGGTACGTGATACGCTGACCGGATTCACTTCATTGGCGTTGAAACAATTGCGTGAGTTGAATCGCCAATGAGGGACGGCACGGCCACTGAAAGAAGCAACCATGCATTGGCGGGAGGCCTGAATGAATCGTCATCCGAAATCAGCGCGGAGTTTGAGTTGTGAGCGGTAAACGGAACAGCCCGTGGCTTCGGGTTCCGGTGGATCAGTATGAAGGTCATATGGCGCATGCATCCGTCAGGCAATCCCAGTACCTGTCGTTCGTTCTTCAGGAGCAGTTGGACCGGTTCAAGCCGGAACGACTGTTGGTACCGGGGGTATCGACCGGAAACGGACTTGAACATGTGGATCCGGATGTAACAAAGCGGATTACGGGCCTGGACATACAACCGGCATACCTGAGGGTGGCGCGTGAGCGGTTCGCCGACCGGCTGCCCGGCCTGAACCTAATGGAACGGGATTTGATGGAATGGGATGCGGATGACCGGTATGATCTGGTGTTCT
>DAINNF010000143.1:0-6830 GCA_036736005.1 Acidobacteriota bacterium | reverse complement strand
TTCTCTATACGGTCTGGCGGGACATCACCGACCGTAAAGCCGCCGAACAACGGATCCGGGAAAGCGAGGAACGGTTTCGCACGCTGTTCAATCAGGCGACAGATGCCATCATCCTCAGTGACCTGAACGGAAATATCATCGATGTGAATGAACGGGCATGCCAGTATCTCGGTTACAGCCGGGAAGAACTGATGTCCATGACGGTAATGGACTATGATGAGGAACTGGGAAACGTTGAACAACTGAAGAATCTGAAAAGCACCCTTGCCGCCAGCAACACGACCACCCTTGAATCCACCCATAGACGAAAGGACGGTTCGGTTTTTCCGGTCGAGGTGAGCTGCGGTATTATCACCATTCAGGACAAAGCCGTTCTGCTTGCTTTTGTGCGCGACATCTCCGATCGGAAAGAAACAGAAGCGCGACTGTTCCATGCCCAGAAAATGGATTCCATCGGCAACCTGGCCGGCGGCGTTGCCCACGACTTCAACAACATGCTGAGCGGCATCATGGGATACGCCACCTTGCTCCAGGCACAGGAAACAAACCCGAAGAACATGGAATCACTGAACAAGATCGTCAGTGCAGCCGAGCGCGCAAGTGAATTGACCCGGAAACTGCTGGCATTCGGCCGGAAGGGAAAACATCTTGTCCAGGCCGTGAACCTGAACCACGTCGTGGACGAGGTGTACAGTCTCCTGATTCCCGGTCTCGATAAATCCATCACCTTCCAGAAAGAGCTGCGTGATGACCTCTATACGGTGGACGCGGACCCTTCCCAGATGAACCAGTTGTTGATGAATTTGTGTGTGAATGCGGCACAGGCCATGCCTGCAGGAGGGACCCTCTCTGTTACAACCCGGAACATCCATGCCGATGAATCGGAATCCGCCAGTGGCGATGTTGTTCAGCTTGTGGTTTCCGACACCGGTCACGGCATGAGTGATGAGGTCCGGGAACGGGCATTCGAGCCCTTTTTTACGACGCGGGAAGACGGAGACATCAAGGGGAACGGGTTGGGCCTGGCCACTGTTTACGGCATTGTCAGCAATCATGGGGGGACCGTTGAACTGGAATCCGGAATTGACCAGGGCACCCGCGTAATTGTCCATCTGCCCCGTGGCGCACGCAAGCTGAAGAAAAATATGGAGACCGGCCAGAAAACACATTCAGGAAAAGGCCGAATCCTTGTGGTTGATGACGAAGATATCGTACGCCAGATGGTGCAGGATATGCTGACCGGTCTCGGCTACGCATCCATGGCTGCGGCAGACGGTGTGGAAGGAGTTGAGACCTTTCGTAATCACCGAGATGAACTGGACGGCGTGATCCTCGATATGAAAATGCCCCGGATGAACGGACGGGAGGCCTTCCAGAAGATGCGGGAAATCGATCCCGAGGCCCGGATCATGATATCCACGGGCTACGGCCTGAACGAGGAAGCGCAGAAACTGCTGGATCAGGGAGCCCTTGGACTGGTCGCCAAGCCATACAAGATGGCCGATCTTTCGAATGCACTGAAAAAGCTGGTGAAACAAGACCCCGCTGATTGAATCAACTGCTGATCTTCTCGCTTTTCCCCTCCTGTTCCACATTCCCTTCCCTGTCGCATTTCCCGGACTTTGTACGGGCTTACACCTGTGTTCTCAACCATTCATGGGGTATAATGACTCAAAACTCAACCGGATAACGTGGGAGCGGAAATGGAAGACGCACAACAGTTGCAGGAAGAGAACCGTCGGCTGAAACGGGCCGTCGAAGAGCTGTCCATCATCAACGAAATCACCCTGGCCATCAACTCCACCATGGACATGGATCAGATCCTGGACCTGATCGTGAACAAGTGTATTGCGCGCATGAATGTGGAACAGGGCGCGGTACAGCTGCTCCAGAAACAACAGAAAGAAACCGAACAGAACCCCCACCCTCTGAAAACCATGATCCGCCGTGTCGACCGACTCTCCACAGTGGGACCTTACCGGCTCAATGCGGAATTGAGAAAATGGATGGTGGAAAACAAGAAACCACTCCTGGTCAATGATCTGACAACGGACAACCGGTTCGCGGATCTGAACGCCGCCGGCATGGACATCCGGTCGCTGTTGAGTGTTCCACTGATTCTAAACGGGAAAATGATGGGACTGATTGTCCTGTTCAATAAAAAGGAAGGGGGTCGGTTTACCCCCGACGACGAGCGGCTTCTCTCCATTGTGGCGACGCAGAGTGCACAGATTATCGAGAACGCCCGACTTGCCCGCGAAGAAAAGGAACTGATGCGGGTACAGGAAGAACTGAAGACAGCCCGGCGCATTCAGGATCGCCTGCTTCAGATTCCGATACCCGAGATTCCCGGTTACGGGCTGGCCGCACGCAGTGAATCGGCCCGGGAAGTGGGTGGTGATATGTACGATATCCTCACCCTTGATGACAACCGCATCGCCTGCTGTGTGGCCGACGTTTCGGGGAAAGGTACGGCAGCGGCAATTCTCATGGCCTGCCTCCAGTCCATTATTCGTGGAGAATCGGCCGTTGGAGGGGATCTGGCCGATTGTATCGGACGCATCAACCGGCATCTGTTCAACAGCACGACTCCGGAGAAATACGCCACCATGTTTTATGGCATACTGAACCCGGTGTCCCATGAGTTAACGTATGTAAACGCCGGTCATAACCGGCCCTACCTGGTCCGGTCGGACGGGTCCGTGGAAGTACTGGAAACGACCGGGGCCGCGGTGGGATGCTTTGACCACATGCCCTACCGGTCGGAAACCATTTCTCTTGGATCGGGAGATGTTCTGGCCATGTTCTCGGACGGTCTGCCGGAAGCGCACACTGCAGAAGACGTGGAATACGAAGAGGAACGCATGCTGACCGTGATCCAGAATACCCGCTATATGCCGGCCCAGATGGTTGTTGAAGCCGTATTCTCCAGCATCCGCACGTTCACGGGAGATATCCCCCAGTTTGATGACATGACCCTCATGGTGATCAAACGGGATTAAACAGAAGGTCCCGTAGCGGTTATGGATCGAACCTCCACTCCCCCGATCTGATCGGTTGGCCTGGATCTGTGAAGTCATTCTGTAGCCATGTCATTTCCTGCGGTATACTGTCTGGTGACCAACCAGCCGTAAACTCGGCGCAACACGCCCATCCACTGATCAAGGAGGCCCGTCCATGAAGCGCATACGCTGTTTCTTCGTCCCGGCAATCGTCATCGCTCTGATCTCAATTACCGCCTGTCAATTTCAGGAAACACAAGCCGAAAAGGTCGCCCGCATCCACGCAGAGGCGTTGACCGTGGACACCCACACCGATACCCCGATGGTATTCATGGACGGGGAGCGGGACATTACCAGGCGGCATGAAACCGGTGCACCGGATAGTGGATGTGTCGATTTCCCCCGAATGAAGGACGGCGGGCTGGACGCCGTGTTTTTCGCCATTTATCTGGGACAGGGACCCCTGACACCGGAAGGCCATGAAGCCGCCCATCAGAAAACCCTGGCCACATTTGACCGGATCCATGAAATCCTCAACGGTGCTTCCGATCAGGCCGAACCGGCATTGACGCCGGAAGACGCCCGGAGAATCGAGTCATCCGGAAAACGGGCCGTTTTCATCGGAATTGAGAATGGATATCCGATCGATACCGACCTCTCCCGGGTCAAGCTGTACTTTGATCGGGGTGCCCGCTACATCACCCTGTGTCACAACGGCAACAACGAGATCTGTGATTCCGCTACAGCCGATGAGCCGCTCCATCATGGATTGAGTCCTTTCGGTGAAAAGGTCGTGGCCGAAATGAACCGGCTGGGTATGCTCATCGACATCTCCCACACGTCCGACGAAACGGTGCGCGATCTGATACGCATATCGAAAGCACCGATTTTTGCCTCTCATTCCGGTGCACGGGCAGTCTGCGACCATCCCCGCAATCTGCCCGATGACCTGATCCGTGCGGTGGCGGAAAAAGGCGGTGTCATCCAGGTGTGCATGGTTCCGAGTTTTCTCAAGAAGTATGACATGCCGGCGGACGCCAAAGCGGCGTGGACGAATTTCCGGGAAAAGTGGAAAGACTATGACCAGCTTTCGGAAGAGCAGAAACAGCAGGCACGGAATGAATGGGGTGAACTGAATGAACAGTATCCCCGTGGTCGGGCGACCGTTTCGGACTTTGTGGATCATATTGATCATATTGTTGCGGTTGCGGGTGTGGATCATGTGGGAATCGGTTCGGATTTCGATGGTGGAGGCAAGCTGGAAGATTGCCGGGATGTGTCCGAGCTGCCCAACATCACGGCAGAGCTGCTGAAACGGGGCTATTCAGAAGAAGACATCATCAAGATATGGGGCGGTAACTTCCTGAGAATGATGGAAACGGTGCAGGCATTGGCAAACAGCACCGACAGCTAAACCAAATACCGGCAGACAGGGACGCCGGGTTGCAACTTTCGAACAAATTGTGTCCGACACTCAGTCCTTTGCGTATTGTGGAAAGTATCGCTCCTTACATTCCGGACAGATACCATGTGTAAATCGGGTGTCAGTATGCTTCTCAAAGTACTCTTCCACGGATTCCCAGAAACCATCATCATCACGGATTTTCTTACAATGGGCGCAAATTGGAATCATATCCCGCAATCTCTGGATTTCTCCTGCATATTCCACAAACCGTCTTCTCTCTTCTCCCAGCATGTGGTTCATGTAAATCAACTCCAGATGGGATTGAAGCAGATCCCGAAGCTTCTCCATCAGTTCCTTCACATCCTGATTGTATGCGTTCGGTTTACTGTCCAATACACACAAAGTTCCGAACGGCTCTTTGTTCGGCAATAGAATGGGAAAACCAAGATAGGAGATCATGTTCAGTTTTATGTCCGGGTTATCGGCCCAGTCGGGATCCGCCAATGCATCCGGCACCAGCAGTGGACCGTTACTCCGGATAACCGTCTCACAATACAGACCGGAGTCCATGAAATGCTCGCTGTCTCCCGGATGATACGGATTGCCCTCACTCCGGCTGCTTCTGAATACTTCAATATCTTCTTTCACCAGACGCATAATCAGCGCTGCCGGAACATCCGCCAGTCTTGCTACCAGGTCCACAATTCCCTGCCATTCCTCCACAACAGATTCCGGCAGCATAATGGCATCCGCACCCGTACATTGATTCATCCTGAATCTCCCTCACATCCCGTCGTTTCAACAGTTCCATCAAATCCGCATTGACAGAACCGCACATTCACCATATACCGCAATCAATTATTCGATGGGAACTTTCACCCTTTCAGCGGTTCTCGTTCAACCAGCTATTTGCATCATCGGAGTCCCGGAATACACCGATACTGGCCGAAATTCCATGTTCGGTCATCGACTTGTACATGCGACCGATTCCGAACCCGAGGGGATAGTTCATCAGCAACGCAATACGGCCGTCTCCGACCCGCTCATCCGCCTTCTTGTGAATGGTGCTGGACTGTTCGACTTCCGGATAGGCCACATCGGAAAAGTCCACGTTACGGTAATCCAGGAGCATATTCATACCGGTACGCCAGTCCGGATGACGCAAAATCTCGTGAAACAATCCCCGGAAATGGTCGATTCTGAAAGACCCGTCCATGGTGGCGGTCACCAGGTTCTTCCCAGCATGAAACCCAAGGAGCCACTTCATGGCCAGGCACCTCAATCTTAGTTTATTCAGTGATATGTGTAAATTATAGGCCTCTAGGGATTTTTGTCAATAGGACTGATCTTACCGCTGAGTGATTGACACAAAATTCATCGGAATCCATTGTCTGTTACTGCGGTTCCTTTTCACCCGATTTATCATCGGGTTCACCAGTGCGTTCTTCTTCGCCCTGATCCGCCGCTTCAGTATTCTCCATGGACTGCTCTTCCGTCTGTTCCTGCTCCATGGCCTGCTGTTTCCGTGCCAGTTTCTTTAATCGTTTTTCCTCTTTCTTCTTTGCCTTTTCCTGCTCTCTCTTATACTTATCAAATTTGTACTTACTCTTCGCCAAAACAACTCCTTTGTGTTTCAAATTACCAACGTGCAGGACTTTTCCAGGATCCGCCGCTCCGGTAGATACTCCTATTGTCTCGTAACCGGGGACAAAAGGACAGGATATTGTGTGCGATCTTCCCGGGATAGGGTCAATTGGTGAAAAAATCCAGTATGTTCCCCAGCGTTGAAGTGTCGGCCCTGTAAAACTCCGTGTAGGTGCATCGCATACAGGTAATGGTCGAGAACTTCCGGTTCTGCACATCGAAAATCTTGGCGAACCGACCGCCCGTCGCCCGCATCATATCCGTTTTGAATGTCGTGTTTCCGCATTTGGGACATTGCCAGTTTCTGTGTTCCTCCATTGCTTCTCCTTTCTCCAGCTGTAACGTTACACTCATTCTACACCGCAACCGCTTCTCTCATTCAATCGACGTGTCCCGACCAACTGCATTTCTATTTGCCCGGTCCTGCACAATCTGGTATTCCTGAATGGAAACAGAATATCTCAGGAGTACTTGTGAGTTTTCTCTACGAGCCCTTTGCCCTGCTCTACGATCCACTGCTGGGGTTACCCTTGCGTTCTCTGCGACAACGCGTTACCCGTGAACTGGACCCCTCACAGCAACCGGTTATTGTGGATCTGTGCTGTGGGACCGGCAGCCAGCTGAAATATCTTTACCGCCGGGGATTCAGGAAACTTCACGGGGTTGATCTGTCCCCCGCCATGCTTGCCGTGGCAAGCCGGGGAAACACGCGGCTCTACCTTTCCCGTCAGAACGCTGCTCAAACAGCATTTCCAGAATCAACAGTCGATGTGGTGATC
>DAINNF010000142.1:0-6927 GCA_036736005.1 Acidobacteriota bacterium | reverse complement strand
TTCGCTGTCTTTCCCGGTGGACGGGCTTGTCATCAAAGTGGATGATGCCGGCTTGTGGGCCGATCTCGGTACCACTGCCAAATTCCCCCGATATGCCATCGCATACAAATTCCCCGCCGAACAGGCCACCACCTGTTTGAGGGATATTCAACTCCAGGTTGGTCGCACCGGCGTCATCACCCCGGTGGCCATACTGGAACCGGTTCAACTGGCCGGAACCACCGTCCAGCGGGCCACGCTTCACAACTTCGAAGAAATCGAACGAAAAGACATCCGGATCGGTGACACGGTGTTTGTGGAAAAGGGCGGAGAGATTATTCCAAAAATCGTCAAAGTTGTTACCAGCAAACGGTCCGGTACGGAAACCCCGATTTCATCACCAGATACCTGTCCCAGATGCGGGGCCGCGACCACCCGGTTGCCCGACGAAGTTGCACTCCGCTGTATCAACCCGGCCTGTCCGGCAATTGTCAGAAACGCCGTTCTCCATTTTGTTTCCCGGGATGCCATGGATATTCGCGGGGTGGGAGAATCACTCGTTGACCGACTGCTGGAAACCGGGCTGATCGGAGGATATGTGGACCTCTACCGGCTCGAACCGGGCAAACTTGCTGAGCTGGACCGGATGGGGGATACATCGGCCGGCAATATCATCCGGGAAATCAACGATTCCAGAAACCGGCCCTTCCATCGGTTGCTCCATGGACTGGGTATCCGATATGTGGGACTGAAATCGGCCCGGATTCTGGCGCAGGGATTTGGAAACATGGAAAACCTGATGGCGGCCGAACCCGAAGCAATCGGTGAGCTGGATGGTATCGGTCCGGTTATCGCCCAGTCCGTCTTTCGCTTTTTTCGCCTTTCTCAGAACAGGGAAACGATCGGAAAATTGCGTTCGGCCGGGCTCAATATGAAAGAGGATCGGACGGAACCGTCCGGATCAAATTCGCTTGCCGGGAAAACCTACGTTTTGACCGGCGAGTTTGAACAAATGACCCGAACTGAAGCCACTGCGCTGCTGGAATCCTTCGGGGCCCGTGTCACCGGATCGGTTTCCGGAAAAACCACCGCGGTCATCGCCGGACGGAATCCGGGATCCAAGCTGAAACGGGCGGAAGAACTGGACGTCCCGGTACTGGATGAGACGTTCCTTCATGAACTTGGACACCCAGAAAAGACGGAGTAAGCAATATGGACGGAAGACCCATCGTTATTGTGGAAGACGAAAACTCTGCCCGCCTCGGCATGGAACGAGCCCTGAAGAAGAAAGGGCATCAGGTTGTCTCATTCGCGGAGAGCCCGAAAGCCCTGGATTTTATCCGGGCCAATGTCAGTGACATCGACCTGGTTGTCACGGATCTACGCATGCCCGAAATGGACGGCATTCAGTTGATCCAGGAAGTGGTCAAGTTGAACCCGGACATCAGCATCATTCTGGTAACCGCTTTCGGATCCATTGAATCCGCGGTTGAAGCCATGAAATTGGGGGCTGAGGACTATCTCTCCAAACCGCTGGACATGTATGAACTGCGAAAAAGGGTAGACAAGATTATCGGCAGCAAACGCCTGAAACGTGAAGTGGACATGCTGAAACAGCGGCTGGACAAGAAATACTCTTTCTCCAGCATTATCGGCAATTCCCCGCTCATGGAGCGGCTGTTCGAACAGATTCAGATGGTGGCGCCCACCAGTTCGACCGTTCTGATTACCGGGGAAAGCGGAACGGGAAAAGAACTGATCGCCAATGCCCTGCATCAGAATTCTCCCCGTAAGAACGGGCTGTTTCTGCCCATCAACTGCGCCGCCATACCGGGAGAAATTCTGGAAAGCGAGCTGTTCGGCCATGAAAAGGGCGCGTTCACCGGTGCCGTCTCAAAGAAGATCGGGAAATTTGAAATGACATCCAACGGTACATTGCTGCTGGACGAAATCGGGGAAATGAGTCTGGATCTGCAGGCCAAGCTGTTGCGCATCATCGAACAGAAATCCTTCATGCGGGTAGGCGGCAGCGATATGATCCAGGTAAAGACCCGCATCCTGGCCAGCACCAACCGCAACCTGGATGACCTGGTCAAGGACGGCCGGTTCCGGGAAGATCTCCTGTTCCGCCTGAAAGTTGTTCATCTGCGGATTCCACCGCTTCGGGAACGGCGCGAAGACATTCCGCTGCTGATCAACCATTTCCTGAAGATATTCGCAACCGAACATGGAAAAGAGGGACTGGAAATCAGCGGTGATACCCTGCAGGCACTGGTCCGCTACCGGTGGCCCGGCAATGTCCGTGAACTACGCAATACCATTGAAAGCCTTGTGATTTTCGCCCGAAATAGTACAATTGAGCATACTGATCTCCCGGATGAGTTCAGGGCAAACGGGTTCGAAGAAGAAAGCGAACCACCGTTTCCGGTTGACATACCGGTTTCTGAACCATCATCCGATCAGGTGGCGCTGCCGGTCGGTGTCACCATGGCGGATGCAGAACGGGAGATCATCCTGCAGACCTTGCGACAATGCGAAGGGAACCGGACCATGACGGCAAAGGTGCTGGGCATCGGTCTTCGGACCCTGCAACGGAAACTCAAAGAATATGGTGAGGCGGAAACCTGATGAAAAGACTGTTTGTTGTGGATGCAGACACGGAATTTCAAAACCAGGTCAAAGGACTGGTGGACCCGGAAGAAGTGGAGCTGATACTGGTGGACAAGGGCTCGGAAGCCATCCAGACCGCCAGTCAGAAATCGCCGGACGCTATTTTTCTCAGTCTTGAGTTGAAAGACGTGAACGGCTTCCTGGTATGCTCCAGTCTCAAGAAGAACCCCCAGACCAAGGATATCCCCGTGCTCATTACCTCATCCACACGGTCGGAAGAAGATTTTGAACAGCATCGCAAACTGAAATTCCGCGCTGACGGATACTACCGGAAACCCATCGAAGCGGAAACGCTGAACACCATCCTTGTGGACCTGCTGGGAGCTGCCGCATTGAAGGAAGGAAACACCAATCCCCTTGCTTCCGAGTTCACCGAAGAGAATATCGACCGCCTGCTGGATTCCACCTTTATGGGGGGCGAAGCAGAAGCGTCCGTCTCGGGAGAAGGGGCGGTCGCGGACGAACCGGCGCTGCCTGAGGAACCGGAATCCGCACCGGAAGCACCGGTGGAAACAGAGGAAAAAGGAAAACCCGTTACCGATGAATTCTCCTTCAGCGTGGACGATCTGGAAGATGACGACGAACCCACCGCGGCAACAAAACCGGAGAAAAAGGCCGCTCAAAACGGGGAAATCCATACGGTTGCCGATGCTGCAGACGTGGTGGAACCGCTGAAACAGGCGCTCCGCGAGAAGGAAGCCCAGACCATTCAACTGGAAAAAGAAAATGAGTTCCTCACCTCGGAAAACCGCAACCTCCTGATGAACATTACCTCCCTGAAAGCGGATATCGAAGAAAAAGTCGCATCCGAACAGGAGAAAAATGCAGAGCTGGTCCGTCAGGTTGCCGAACTGGAAGAACGAATCTCCGAATTGCAGACTCTCAACACCGAAACGGGGAATCAACTGTCCGAGGCAACCGAAGAACGGGATAACGCCCTGGCCGAGAAACAAACGCTTACAGAAGCGAAAGATCGTCTGGCGGAGCAGTTGGAATCCCTGAAATCCGCTCACGAGCAGCAGGTTGAAGAGCTGGAAGGCCGGATCCGTTCCCTGAATGAAACCCAGCAGACCATCCAGTCGGAACGGGATGCAGCCGTTTCCGAAAAGGACGGCCTGGAAAACCGCCTGCAGGAACAGACCCGTGAATTTGAAGAAAAAGAGAGCATGCTCATGTCCACGATTGAAAACCTCACAAAAAATACACGGGAACTGGAAGATCAGCTCAAATCCTACAAGGACCGGATTCAACAACTGAAAAGTATCCTGGGCGGTCTGGAGAACTCAACGGACGGACCGGGGGCATAAGATGCAGCGCCTGATTCCCTGCCTGCTGCTTCTGCTCTCGATCGTTTCCTGCCGTACCGACGCCGACCTGCCGTTTCGCAAGGTTCTGGCCGATTACTTCACCGCTGTCCAGGAAAAAGATATTCCGGCCATGTCCCGGGAGCTGACCTTGTACAATCAACTGAAAAGCCGGTATGGAGACACCGGGGAAGCCATGCTGACCTTCCGTCAGACCGTGGAGTCCATCCTGGCGGAATACGAGACCGAACGGGATGCCGGTATGCTGAATTTTGATCCTTTCGGCATCAAGGCCGCCCAAATCATGGGTCTGGGACGGGGATTCTATTACCGGACCGTTTCGCTGGAACAATCGGAAACAGAAGCGGTACTGGTCCTGTCCCATACGTTTTCCTATGACCAGATGGACTACAGCGTATTTCCGGCAGGAACACGACTGTTCTTTCTGTCCTGTCCGCCCGGAAAGGTCGTCAGCTACGTTACGGGAGAGTACCAGAAAGGCTACCGTGTTCACCTGAAACAGATTCATACCGAATGGACATTTGAACGGAACATGAACGGCAACTGGAAACTGGACCATATGCGCATTCTTCCGGACACGGCGGAGTGCATTCAATCTCACCGCGCCACTTATTGAAACGTCCGGCCGCAGAGATCAGGAGTTCTGCCATGCTGCAAACGAGACTGGGACTGGCACTGGGAGGCGGTGCCGCCCGTGGATACGCCCACATGGGTGTTCTTCAACAACTGGACGCCAACGGAATCCCCGTTTATCGGATCACCGGAACCTCCATGGGTGCGGTAATCGGTGGCCTGTATGCGTGGTTCGGTACCGCCCGGGAAACCATTGATCATTTCAAACGGTTTCTGACCCGATCGGATGCCGTGAATCAGGCGGTATACCGGCGCATCATGGAATCCGAAAAACGACCGGCCAACCTGCTGGAAAACCTGACGACCTTCATCAGCAAGGGCATTCTGTACGGAAAGGCAATGGCCACACAGTCCGTGGTACCGGCGGAAGTGGTCATGGAGGCGTTCCGGATGCTGGTTCCCGACGTGGACATCCGCGACACCCGGATTCCGTTCGGTGCGGTGGTCACCGACCTGGTGGAGGGGGAAGAACTGATGATCACCGGCGGATCCCTGCGTACCGCCCTGATGGCATCCAGCGCGATACCCGGTGTCTACCCTCCCGTCATGTGGGAAGACCGAATCCTGGTGGACGGCGGTTCCTCCAACAAGATCCCGGTCCGTCCCTGCTACCAGCTGGGGGCCGCACAGGTGCTGGCGGTCTGCGTATCCCGGGAACTGGAAGACACGCGGGATTTCAGGCGGGGAATGGAAATTGTGGTACGATCCAATGCGGTTTCGTTTCACCGGCTGAGCCAGCTGCAACGACAGGAAGCCTCGTTGACCCTTCACCCGGAACTGGACCACATTCACTGGGCAGATTTCTCCCGGATCGAGCCGGGAGTCCGGGCCGGTGCCCAATCGGCTGAACAGAACATGAACCGGATCCGGAAACTGGTCCGCCGATCCCGATGGAAAGGATGGCAAATATCCAAACGTCACAAACCAGTCCGCGAAATCACCATCTGACCGATGAGGCGGCCGTCCGGCTGCTTGAATCGGATGAACTGTTGCCCATTGGTGCCGATGCCCATGCGCTGCGCCTGGACCTTCACCCTGAACAGTCGGTATCGTTCGTGATCGACCGGAATATCAACTATACCGACGGCTGTGTCACCGAATGCGGGTTCTGTGGATTTCACTGCCGGCCCGAAAATGCCCGAACTCTCAGCATGCATGAACTGCGGCAGAAAGTTGCGGAAACCGTTGAGCTGGATGGCACCGGCATTCTCCTCCAGGGGGGCATGAATCCGGAATTGACCTGGGATTATTATCTCGAAATGCTCTCCGGTATCAAGACGGCCTTTCCCACCATCCACATTCACGGATTCTCTCCGCCCGAGATCCACTGGTTTGCCGTTCATTTCAACCGACCCGTCCAGCAGATCATCACGGAACTGGTGGAAGCGGGACTGGACTCCATCCCGGGCGGCGGAGCGGAGATCCTGTCCGACGCGGTTCGCCGAAAGGTCAGTCCCAACAAGTGTACGGCCGATGAATGGATTGACGTGATGCGAAACGCACACACTCTTGGACTCCGGACCACCGCCACCATGATGTTCGGGGTGGGAGAAACCATGGAACAGCGGGTGGAACACCTGCGCCGCGTCCGCCAATTGCAGGATGAAACCGGGGGATTCACCGCTTTCATTCCCTGGCCCTACCAGATCTTCCGGAACCGGTTCATCCAGCAGGAAAACACCGGCGTGGACTATCTGCGTACGCTGGCGGTGGCCCGGCTCTACCTGGACAACGTGCCCAATATCCAGGCCTCCTGGGTCACCCAGGGGATCAAAATGGGCCAGGTGGCACTCTCATTCGGGGCGAATGACATGGGCTCCACCATGATTGAAGAAAACGTGGTGCGCTCCGTAGGCGTGGCCCACACGCTGGATGCACCCGACATGATCCGGCTCATCCACGATGCCGGTTTCGACGCCTGGCAGCGGACCAATACCTACGGGTTTGTCCGTTCCTTTCCGAAGGGTGAATCGGCATGAAGACCGTCTACCAGATCAACCAGTTCATCACCCGCTGGGGGCTGAGGACCGACCAGATCCTGGGCCAGGCCGCCGGCAAATACGGTCTGCCGCAGGATCTCTTTTCCATTCGCCGCCAGGCACTGGACGTGAGGGGGAAACGCCCCCGCGCGGTTCATACGCTGGAAGTGCCGGCCAACCGGGAAACCGTCAAACTGAAAAACCGTCCGGAAGTGCGGGAGATTGAAATCCGCACGCTGGCGGACGATATGAAGGAAATCTCCGCGACACCCGGATTCCGCCCGTTAATTGTGGGCATGGGACCCGCCGGCCTCTTCGCCGCCATGGTATTCGCGGAAGCG
>DAINNF010000141.1:0-6953 GCA_036736005.1 Acidobacteriota bacterium | reverse complement strand
CAAACTGCTCCAGGAGGCACTGGACAGCGCCACCCGGCGTTCTTTCAATATGATTTCGGTGGACGGGGACACCTCCACCAACGACATGGCGTTGGTTATGGCCAACGGTCTGGCCGGAAATCCCCGGATCGAGAAACGGAACGATGACTATCAACGGTTCCGGATGGAGCTGGAAAAAATGTGTATTCATCTGGCCAAACTGATCGTGTCCGATGGAGAGGGAGCGACCAAATTCATTGAATACCGGGTGAACAACGCCAGAGACGAAGAAGGAGCCCGGGAGATTGTCCGGACCATTTCCAACTCCAACCTGGTAAGGACCGCCATTTTCGGGCGCGATCCCAACTGGGGAAGGGTGCTGGCCGCCATCGGCCGCTCCGGCGTAAAGGTGGATGTGGACAAGGTAGATATCTGGATGGGGTCTTCCAAACGACTGGAGCAGGTGTGCAGATCCGGCGGGGTCGCTGATTTCGACAAAGGGACGTTACGGAAAATTCTGCGTTCTTCCCAGATCCGCGTGGTGGTGGATTTGCATATGGGCAATGAATCTGCCGTGGGATGGGGAACCGATTTTTCCTATGAGTATGTCCGCATCAATGCGGCTTATACCACCTGAATGACCTTCATACAGGTGAATGCAGAAGAGGGCGGGATTTCCCGCCCTCTTTTTTGTGTCAATTGAAGATGAACCCTATTCAATAAACCACTTGATCCGGTTTTCGATGGCCTGTTCGCAGACTTTGCAGTATGGTTTGACGCCGGAAGAGAACATGATGCAGTCCAGTTGCGGGCGGTACAGTCCCTCGGACATATAGCCCGCGCCCTCGAATGCACCGACCGCTTCCCGCAACGGATGCTTTGCAAAGAACTCCCTGTTTCGGCCGGCATTGGCCGCAGAGAGTGAAGCTGCCTGCTGTTTCAGTTTCTCGATGTCCGCCTTGTCCGCACCTGCGCGCGTCATCTCAGCGATTTTCTTGTCCAGTTCTCCCCGTTTCTTCTGGTAATCGATGGATGCCTGGTCATATTTGTCTTTTCCCCAGTCGGTGGGAATCGCGATGCCCGGTGTCAGGAGGTCTTTCCACTTGAGGTTGTCTTTGTCCAGAAGGGCGGTGATATTGGGTTCCACCGGTTCCACGCCGCTGGGATAGAATTCTTCATAGGACACATTGGAAGAATAATACTCATCCGCCAGTCCACCGAAAGCATGGCCGAACTCATGCAGCCAGACATAATCCCGGCGGCTGCTGTCTGAAGTGAAGGTGCAGAAGAAGTTGTAAATGCCTCCTCCGCCGTACCGGTCGGAGTTGACCATGACCACCGCAATGTCATAAGGGACGACGCTGGCAATGTCCCGGAAATCCTTGTTGTCTTCAGTCAGCATATAACGGGGCAGGTCCAGGGAGTTGAAAGACGATCCGGCGGCGGTTCGTTTGTAAATGCCCCGTGTCGGCATGGATACGCCGGAATCCTGGGACGGTTGGAACGCCAGGGACATGACGATTTTGTCTTCGTACCGGTTGTAAGGGGCCATGTCCAGCATGGTCTCGGCGAAATGAAGCGCATCCTTCTTCGCTTTTTCCTCTTCGTTTACGGTATACCCATCCGCTACGATGCAGATGTCCAGCGTGGTGTGGGGGTCCCCGGTATGTCCCGGCAGATGATGCACCCGGACGTTGTTCGGCATGGTATCCATGATGATGTTTACATCTGTCGGATCGATCCGCTGTTCGAAGATGGGGACCAGTGTGTTGTCCCGCTGGCGCCGCTCGACGACGAATCGGACGGGTTTCTTCGGCCACGGAATCCGGGCGGTTTCGTGAAAGGCCCGCTTTTTCCCTTTCATGGCCGGTCCGGTGGTGATGTATTCACCGAAGATGGAGTTGAACCCGTATGAGAAGATCAAATCGTCCGTGCCGTCACGATACACCTTCACGTAGTATTTGCCGTTGTTGAATGTATCCACCAGATGCTTGATGGATCCGGCCCAGATGTCGGTCTGGTAAATACGGTCGATGGCAATCCACTCCTGCTTGGCATCACCCATATGGACATAATCCACCCGCATGGTGGCATCTTCAAAGTCACGCTCGAATGGAGTTTGTGCCGATACCAGAATCGGCGCCGTGACCAGCAGCAATACAATCAGTCTCTTCATCCCGGTAACCTCCTGTCCTGTACGATTGCCTCTATTGTACCTGTAACTTTCCTGCAGACCAACGGCAAAGCGGCGGAAGGGTGAGTCGGCGACCGTTTTCCGCTATAATGAAACCAATCAAACCCGATATGCCGGTTCCATACCGGTCTGAATGAAAGGAGCGGTTCATGAAGAATCAGGTACGCCTGCTGGCCGTATGCGGCAGTACCCGCGACGGTTCTTTCAATCGTAAATTACTGACCCATGCAGTGGAAGGGGCGCGGTCAGCGGGAGCGGAGGTTATCGAACTGGATTTGCGGGACTATCCCATGCCCCTGTATGACGGGGATTTGGAAGAACGGGACGGTATTCCGGCAACCGCCATGCAATTGAAGGAGATTTTCCGTCAACAGGATGGGTTTTTGATCGCCTCTCCGGAGTACAACGGATTCTTTTCTTCGGTATTAAAGAATACGCTGGACTGGATTTCCCGGCCCGTTCCGGATACGCCGGCCCTGGTTTCTTTCAAGGGAAAGGTGGCGGCGATCATGGCGGCGTCGCCCGGTGGAATGGGCGGGGTGCGGGGTTTGCAGAATCTGCGGATGCAGCTTTCCAACCTGCAGGTGATCGTGATTCCCGAACAGATCACGCTCCCGTTTGCCGAATCGGCCTTTGATGAGGAGGATTGCCTGGTGGATGAGAAGATGCATTCCCGTGTTCGTCGTCTGGGCGAAACATTGATCCGCACAGCGGTCCGTTTGAAGGATCCATCATGAGCGGCGGGCGGCCCATCTACCTGGACTACAATGCCACCACCCCGATCGACCCGGCGGTGGCGGCGGCCATGCAGCCGTTCCTCACTGAAGGATGGGGTAATCCGTCCAGCACCCACTGGTATGGTGTCCAGGCCAAGCAGGCGGTAGAACAGGCACGCAGCCGCGTGGCGGATCTGCTGGGCTGTCGACCGGATGAAGTGGTATTTACCAGTGGTGGTTCGGAGTCCAACAACTGGGCGATCAAGGGTTCGGCCTATGCACTCCGGGATAAAGGCAATCACATCATTACCTCGGCGATTGAGCATCCGGCTGTGGTGGAAGTCTGCCGATACCTGGAGTCGGTTGGATTTCAGGTGACCTGGCTTCCGGTCAGCGAACATGGACGTGTGTCCGTAGAATCGGTACGGGACGCCATTATTCCCGGGACCATCCTGATCACCATCATGCATGCCAACAACGAGGTGGGTACCATTCAGCCAATCGATGAGATTGCCGAGCTTGCGAAAGAAAACGGCATCCGGTTTCACACCGATGCCGCCCAGTCGGTCGGGAAGATTCCTGTCCGTGTGGAACAGCTGGGAGTGGATCTGTTGTCTCTGGCCGGTCACAAACTTTATGCACCCAAAGGCATCGGTGCCTTGTACGTACGAAGCGGGACCGACCTGGCCCGACTCATTCACGGAGCTGATCATGAACGGGGTATGCGGGCTGGAACCGAGAATGTACTGGAAATGGTGGGTCTGGGTAAAGCCTGCGAACTGGCCGGAGAACGTCTGGGTGCGGATATGGAACATGCCCGTCGCATGCGGGACCGGTTGTGGTCCGGTCTGTCTGAAAACCTGCCGGAGGTCAGACTGAACGGACATCCGGAACACCGGCTGCCCAATACGTTGAGTGTGGGGTTCAGGGGAGTGGAGGCCAATATCCTGCTCTCCGAACTGACCGGCGTTGCGGCTTCGGCAGGTGCGGCCTGTCATACGGACCGGGTGGACCTTTCAGCCGTTCTGGAAGCCATGCACGTTCCCATGGACTATGCCATGGGGACGGTGCGGTTTTCTACCGGGCGGTTCACCAGGCCGGATGAAATCGACCAGGCGGTGGAACAGATCACGGATGTGGTCAACCGGCTGCAGGTTTCCGGTCCCCGGACCGATGTCGGGAAAGAAGCGGAACACGTTCGCCTGACCCGGTTTACCCGGGGAATGGGCTGTGCGTGCAAGATTCGTCCACAGCTTCTCGAAACCATTCTGAAAGACATTCCGCTGCCGGTTGATCCGGATATCCTGGTAGGGGCCAACGTGTCGGACGACGCGGCGGTGGTGCGCATCAGCGCGGATACGGCCATTGTGGCTACGGTGGATTTCTTTACGCCGGTGGTGGACGATCCGGCGACATTCGGCGCGGTGGCGGCGGCCAACGCCCTCAGTGATATCTATGCCATGGGCGCACAGCCGCTCTTTGCACTGAACATCGTGGGTTTCCCGGTGGACCGGTTGCCCATCCATGTGCTGAAGGACATGCTGAACGGCGGGCGCCGGAAACTGGAGGAAGCGGGCATTCCCATCCTGGGCGGACACTCGGTTGACGACGTGGAGCCCAAGTACGGCATGGTGGTGATCGGCAGTGTTCATCCGGATAAGGTGATTACCAACAGCGGTGCAAGACCGGGGGATGTGCTGCTGCTGACCAAGCCCTTGGGGACCGGCGTGCTGGCAACCGCATTGAAGCGGGATCTGCTCTCCGGTTCGGACGCGCTGGAAGCGGCGGACGTGATGGCAACACTCAACCGGAGCGCGGCAGATGTCATGCGACGGTTCCATATCCATGCCTGTACCGATATCACCGGCTTCGGACTGCTGGGCCATCTCCATGAAATGACATCGGCATCCGGTGTGACGGCTGAAGTAAACGCTTCAACAGTGCCGATCCTGCCCAAGGCAAAGGAACTGGCGATGCAGGGCATTGTTCCGGGTGGGACCGAGAACAATCTGGCCCACCTGGGTGACAGTGTGATCTGGGAGAAGGGTCTGGCCCGTACGGACCAGCTGTTGCTGACCGATGCTCAAACCTCCGGAGGGTTGCTGATTGCGTGTTCCGGCGAACGTGTGGAAGAACTGGTGGCGGCCATGGACAAGGCCGATGTGCACGCGGTGGTGATTGGAAAGATCACGGGAACCGGTCCCGGTACGATTCGGGTTACGGGGGAATGAGGGGTTCTTGCATGCAGCTGGATGCGGTCATGGAAAGCCTGAAGAAATCGGGTACGGAACAGAACAGGAAAATATATCTCCGGCATGGAGTTCAAACAGCCGTGTTCGGTCTCAGTTTTGCGGCATTGAAAAAGCTGTACAAACAAACAGGGACGAACCATCATCTGGCCATTCAGTTGTGGAATACCGGCAACCATGACGCCCGGATGCTGGCCTGTATGGTGGCCGACACCAGGGAAGTGGACCGGGAATTGCTGGACCAATGGGCGGCCGATCTGGACAACTATATTTTGACCGATCAGTTTGCGTCCTTTGTGGCATCCACCGGATTTGCCCGGATCTGTATGGACGACTGGACCATGGATGAACGGGAATTTGTTGCGGCAGCAGGTTGGGACATCATTTCGATCCTGGCGGTCAAACATCCCGAACTTCCCGACCTGATGTTTGACCCGTGGCTGGCCCTGATCGAGCGGGATATTCATGATCGTCCCAACCGGGTCCGGCACGCGATGAACCAGGCATTGATTGCCATCGGTTGCCGGGATGAACGGTTGCGGGAAGCGGCACTGGAAGTTGCCGGGCGTATCGGAAGGGTCACCGTGGATCACGGCAAGACCGGATGCAAGACCCCGGACGCCGCCGCCTATATCAAACGAACCTGGAAACGGAAGAAAAAATGAACCGGGAGACATGGCGGATCCGACCTGTAACGGATGAAGACCGTCCCGCAATCGGCAGTTGGATGGAACAGTTATGGGGAGATACACGGGTGGTGGTGCACGATACGGTATACCTGCCCGAACAACTGGACGGTTTTGTCGCGGAAGAAGACGGTGACTGGTTGGGACTGGTCACCTGGCGGATTGCCGATGAACAGTGCGAGGTGGTCACCCTGGACGCACTCCGGGAAGGACAGGGAATTGGAAGTGCGTTGATGGAACGGGTGAAACAACAGGCGAAACAGGCCGGTTGCCGTCGTGTGTGGCTGATCACAACCAATGACAACCTGCATGCACTGGGTTTTTACCAGAAGCGGGGATACCGGCTGGTGGGGCTGGCACCGGGCGCGGTGAACCGGTCCCGCAAAATCAAATCGCAGATACCGGAAATCGGGATGAACAGCATTCCCATCCGGGATGAACTGGAATTGGAATTACGATTAGAAGAATGAGAATCCCGTTCATTTTCATGCAAAACGGTTTTGACATGGTATCATGGAACCAGTTCCACAACCGGTAATCACATCGGAACCCATGTATGGTGCTGGATCGTCCCGGAGGTCGCTGGTGAAGCTGTCCTGTTATAATCACCTCTTCGATTTCAAAGACCAGTTGCGGGTGGTGTACAATGCCGCTTCCGGTGCCGTGCTGACCCTCGATCAACCCACCTTTTTCAATCTCACAGACCCGAAAGGAACGGACCTTCAACGGCTGACCGCGGAAACCAGAACCTTGCTGGCAGATCATGGTGTGCTGGTGGAGGATGAACTGGATGAATGTGAAGCAGCGATGGATCGTTACCGGAAGCGGCGGGTCAACCGGAAAACACTCCGTCTCACCATAGCGCCCACGCTGGACTGCAATTTTGCGTGTCCCTACTGCTATGAACATCGAAAACCCGGCACCATGACGGAAGAGGTGGTCGAACAGATCGTGGACTTTGTCACGGACCGGATGCAGCACAGTGAACGGCTGTCGGTCGACTGGTATGGCGGCGAACCATTGCTGGTGCCGGATCGCGTACTGGAATTGACACAAGCACTTCGGGAACGGGCCGAATCCATGAACAAGGCCTGGTTTTTCTCCATGGTCACCAACGGATACCGGCTGG
>DAINNF010000140.1:0-6957 GCA_036736005.1 Acidobacteriota bacterium | reverse complement strand
CTGGGCGAGCAGACCCAAAGAAGTTTGGCGAAAACGGAGACGGTTACCCTCGTCACGATGAAATGGGTTGACGGCAGGGAGCGGTGCGGCATGACGGGCGCGGAGTTTTCGTCGGAGGCAAGGCGGAGGAGGCCGGGCCGACGGAGCGTACACGGAAACGTACGTGAGTAAGGGTCGGGCTCCTTCAACGTAGAATTCCGGCGAAAAGAACCGCCAGCCACTTCCTTAACTCGATTACTTATCCATCAAACGGGGGATGGAGGACGCCGCGTTCGGTGATGAACCCCGTGATCAGTTCGGCCGGTGTGACATCAAAGCCGTAATGGCGGACATGGGACGCGTCGGGCAGCACGGCCTTGCCGTTGATCACGGCCACTTCATCGCGGCCCCGTTCTTCAATCGGGATGCCGCCGCCGTCCGGCGTCGCCGCATCAAACGTGGACGACGGTGCCGCGATATAAAACGGAATATTGAACCGCTTGGCGCACACCGCGACCATCATCGTGCCGATCTTGTTGGCCGTGTCCCCGTTCGCCGCCACCCGGTCCGCCCCGGTGATCACCACATCCACTTCTCCCCGGCTCATCAGCAATCCCGCCGTGTTGTCCGTGATCACACTGTGGGGAATATGATCCGTTGCCAGCTCATACGCCGTGATCCGCGCCCCCTGCAGATAGGGCCGGGTCTCATCCGCGAACACATGTTTCAACTTCCCGTCCCTGTGCAGGGAGCGGACCACGCCCAGCGCGGTACCGTATCCGCCCGTGGCCAGTGCCCCCGCATTGCAGTGGGTCAGCACGGAAACCGGCCGGTCAAACAACGCTGCACCGTGGTCTCCCATGGCCCGGTTCATGGCGATATCTTCCTCGTGGATGTCGATGGCTTCCTGTTCCAGTGCGTTCAGGGATTCACGGGACTCGTTCCATATGCGCATCATCCGGTCAAGGGCCCATTTCAGGTTGACGGCGGTGGGGCGGGTGGCATGGAGGTGTTCCGCTGCCGTCGTCATATCCGTCCCGTTCCGTGCGGCCAGCACCAGTCCGTAAGCCGCGGTAATGCCGATGGCGGGCGCGCCGCGCACCACCATGTCCCGGATGGCATCGGCAACTTCGGTGACGGTAAAGAGTTCGTTATATGTTGTTTCGCCGGGTAGTTTCCGCTGATCCAGCAGTACCAGGTGATCGTGTTTCCATTGAATATGGTGCATGGCTCCTCCAGGATCGTTGCTTTCGTATTCAGCTCATTATACGGGATGCGGAATCGTGGTGTCACCGCGATCTGATGAGACTGAACTGTCCAATTGCTGAACAGGAGAATGAATGCATATCATCCACCTTCCGTTTGTGGTTGCTATGGCCCTTGCATTTCAGGGATTAGATGCGGTAGGATGTGATGAAGTTTGCGTGGGGGGATTATGCTGCTATCCATTCATCCGGAGAATCCACAACCCGATCGGATTCAACAGGCCGTCGATGTACTGGAGCATGACGGTGTCATTGTTTATCCCACGGACACCATTTACGGCATCGGCTGTTCCATTTACTCGAAGAAAGGAATAGACCGGATCCGTCTGATGAAGGGACGGGATGCAACCAAGTTTTTCAGTATCCTGTGTGCGGACCTGAAGGATCTTTCCCGCTACGCGCGTAATGTGTCCAATCCCGCCTACAAACTGATGCGTCGCATGCTCCCGGGTCCCTACACTGTTGTGCTGGAGGCCTCACGGGAGATCCCGCGACTGATGCACGGCAAACGGAAAACCGTGGGCATCCGGGTTTCGGATAACCGGATCTGCCACGAAATGGTGTCTTTACTGGGCCACCCCATTATCACGACGAGCGCAAACCGTTCCGGTGAAAAGCCGGGTATTGATCCCGAACTGATCCATGACGATATCGGCGGTCAGGTGGACCTGGTGATTGACGGAGGGGTGCTGCATTCCATTCCGTCTACGGTAGTTGATCTGACGGAACAGCCGTTTCGGATTTTGCGGGCCGGGAACGATCCCGTCGGCCTGATCGAAGAGCTGGGAGAGGCATGATTATTCGAACACGGGGTGTTTTTCCGGACACGCTGCTGAGCCGGCTGCGGGAAGCCGGTATCTCTGTGATTCCCATTGATGAAAAATCAACCGGAGACCTGAACGTCAATTTGCCGGTCCTGGTGGCCGCAGGTGCCGACATTGCCATGCTTCATGAACATCATGACCCGTACCTGTTGATCGGCTTGACCGGAGATTCGACGACGGAGACAGCGGAGCCGGAGCGCAGTCCGTCAGTGGACATCTGGCTGGATGGATCGGATCCCGGCCATCTGGTATCGGTTTTGCGGAAACTGTTTCGTACCGGCGTTAATCGAGAGCCGGATTGCGAGCGGTGTCAGGGATGGCTGCTGGTCAGAGAAAACGGAACGGTTGCATCCGCATCTCCGGTTCTGGCGAGGGTGATCAAATCATGGAACGGTAAAGGAAAACCTTTCCAGCTCAAGCCGGAAGATCTGGACCGACTGAAAGCAGGCCGGAAGGTCAGTTTGAATAAGGGCGGGACAGACGGCAAATCATGTTCAGCGGAACTGGTGCACAGATCTGAAAGTGGACACGAATTCCTGTTGGCCGTTGAACTGTCCGAAGCCGTAAGGCTGATCGGCATGTTGGACCGGCATCCGGTGCTGGAGCGTATCCCCGGAATGATGCTGTCCAGTTCCATGGAAACCTGTGCAAAGGGCCTGGTTGATGCTGTTTCCGGCATTTTTCCCGACCGTCCCATAGCCGTCCTGTTGGGTCCCGAGCTCAATACGCAGGCGGCAAAGAACATGGACACGGACCGGGCGAAGGATCTGGCTGAGCTGTTGTGCAATTTCAATGTACGGTCCATTCTGCAGGAACATGCATTGCCACTCGCGGGTGAGCAGGTTCTGGTAATTCCACCGGCGGTAGCGCTCAGACTGGGGTCCTATCTGATTGAATCGACCGACGGGTTGATGCCCAACCTGATGGTCGTGCAGCTCCGGGATCCCGGCGACCGGCTGGCCGGCGTGTTTGTGGCGGAAATTCCGTCTGACCGGTTACCGGATCCGGAACAGGTGCACGTATTGCAGATTGTGGCCCGGTTTGCCGCGGTAGCAGTCCGGTGGCAGGAAGTGCTGGGTGCTTCCGCAGATTCGGTGTCGTTGCTGGAATCGTTGATCGAGTATGATCCCTCCGGGGTAGCGGTCCTGGATGATGGCGGGCGAATCCGCAAGGTGAACCGGTCCCTGCAGAAGCTGACGGGCTATCGCAGGGAAGAGCTGGTTGGCCGAACGATGAGCCGCATTTTCATGCCGGACCAGGTAGCCCGGATTCAGGATTTCCGTACCCAGGCCACCGTGGGTTCTTTTGAAACGGAAATACCGGGATCTGACGGTGATACCCGTCCGGTCCGGGTGCTGGTTTATCCGTTCCGCCAGCATGGCACGCGCCACCATGTGATCCAATTGGAAGACCTGACAGACAGTTGGGCATTGCGGCAGAAAGAACTGGAAGTGGAGCGTCTCCAGGCGGTCTTTGGCGCGGCGGTTGCATTTCATGACAAGATCAACACTCCGCTGTCGATCATTCTTGCGCACCAGGAACGGCTGAAGTATAAATGGGAGGCGGGGCTGAACTGGGAGGACCTGGAGAAGTCTCTGCATGCTGTTGAGAATCAGGTGGACAAGATTACGGATATTGTGGAACGGATGCGGGACATGAAGCGATATCGTGTCCGGGAATATGCGCTTCGCAATGTGTCCATGGTGGATCTTTCGGACAGTATGGACGGAGAAGGTTCAGAGGTCTGAGTCTGAAGTACAACCTGCCCCAATTGAAACATGGGAGAGAAGTTGAAGCAGGGTACTCTCTTTTTGAAAGACAAACACACCTACTACGAAACGGTCATTCTGGACTTCCTTGCGGAGGACCGGGACCTGGCCCGTGTGGCGCCCGGCCAGTTTTACATGCTCGGTGCCAATACGCTGTTGAAGAAACCACTGAGTGTCCTGAAAGCGGATCCGGTCAGCGGTCAGATTTCGTTTCTGGTTCGCCGCGTCGGTAAGGGAACGGCTTATCTTTACGATCTGGAACCAGGTATCGAACTGGATGTTGTCGGTCCTTCCGGTAACCGGTTTCCGGAACCGGACGGTCCGGTCCTGCTGGTGGGCGGGGGCAGCGGTATTCCTCCTTTGTTTATGTTATCCCGGATACTGGATCGTGAGCGGTACATGGTGGTATACGGCGGACGGGATGAACGGGAAATTGTCCCGCTGTTCGGCAAGTCCATTCCCCACCGGATCACCACGGACAACGGTTCAGTGGGACTGAAGGGTACGGTGGTAGACGGCGTGCAACGTATTCTGGAGGAGAAACCGGCGTTCCAGAACGCAACGATCTATTCCTGCGGCCCGGAGCCGATGGTCAAGGCTTTGATGAAAGCATTTCCGGATCACACGCATCTGACCTCGCTTGAACGATACATGGGGTGTGGATTCGGTGTTTGCCTCGGTTGCGTGGTCAACACGCAAGGCGGATACCGGCGGGTCTGCGTGGACGGTCCGGTTTTTGATGTGAAGGAGTTGATACTGGATGATTGATCTGAGAACCGATCTGGGTCGGGGACTGGTGATGAAAAACCCGGTGATGCTGGCCAGCGGAACCGCCGCGTTCGGTCTGGAGTTCAACGACTTCTATCCACTGGACATGATCGGCGGCATTGCCACCAAGGGGATTTCGATTGAGCCCATTACCGGAAACCCCACCCCCCGCATCGTGGAGACATCGGGCGGCATGATCAACTCCATCGGCCTGCAGAACGTGGGTGCGGAAGCCTTTGCCCGGCATCTGATGCCGGAGATCCGGAAACACGATGTGGCCTGTGTGGTCAATGTATTCGGATACTCGGAAGAAGGATATGTACAGGTGGTTGAAGCGCTGGAACCGGTGGACGGGATCCATGCGTACGAAATAAATATCTCCTGTCCCAACGTGAAGAAAGGCGGTATTCAGTTCGGCACCAACCCGGATATGACCCGGCGACTGGTGGAAGATCTGAGGAAACGGACAGACCGTCACCTGATGGTGAAGCTGTCCCCCAATGTGACCAGCATTGCGGACTTTGCTGGGGCCTGTGAAGACGCGGGCGCGGATTCCATTTCCCTGATCAACACCCTGCTGGGAATGGCGGTGGACGTGGAAAGCCGGAAGCCTCTGATTGCCCGGGTGGTGGGCGGATATTCCGGTCCGGCGATCAAACCGGTGGCGTTGCGCATGACCTGGCAGGTGGCCAACCGGGTGTCCATTCCGGTGATCGGCATGGGCGGTATTGAATCCACAAGAGATGCGCTGGAATTCATGCTGGTCGGGGCGTCGGCCATTCAGATCGGTACCGCTAATTTCTATGATCCTTCACTGGGTGGACGAATTCCGACCGAAATGACCCGGTGGCTGGACGATCATGGAGTCGAAAAACTGAGCGACTGGATCGGGTCGCTTGAGACGGGTTGAAAAGGTGGTTCGGATGCAGGCAGACAGAATGAAACGGGTGATTGTGGCGCTGGACGTGGAATCCGGGGACCGGGCATTGGACATCGTCCGTGCCTGCGGCGGGGCTATTTCATTTTTCAAAATCGGAAAGCAGCTGTTCACGGCGGAAGGGCCGGATATCGTCCGTCGAATCAAGGACACCGGCAGTCGCATTTTTCTGGACCTGAAATATCACGATATTCCCAATACCGTGGCCCACGCGGTGGTGGAAGCAGCCCGTCTGGGAGTGGACATCGTGGACCTGCACACCAGCGGAGGCCGGACGATGATGCAGACCTCGGTGGAGTTGTTGCAGGAAACCTGTGAGAAGGAAGACCTGGTCATGCCCGAACTGTTCGGCATCACCATCCTCACCAGTCTGGATGATGATGCACTGGGTGAAATCGGTTATGCCGGCGGTACCCGAGACATGGTGGAACGCCTCGCCCGGCTGGGAAAAGCCTGCGGCATCACCGGCGTGGTCTGTTCGCCGTTGGAGATTGAGCTGGTGAAACAGTCCTGCGGACGTGCGTTCAAAACACTGACGCCCGGAATCCGTCCCTTGTTTGCGCAGGGTGCTGATGATCAGCGCCGGGTCATGACCCCGAAGGAAGCATTTGACGCGGGGACGGATTATATTGTGATCGGGCGTCCCATCACCAAAGCACCGGATATTACGGAGGCGATTGAGAACCTTGTCAACGAAATCGGATGACCTGGCCGTATTTACCCACTCGGTGTTTCATCGCACCGCGTCGTTCCTCATTGTGGGGATTGCGCTGTTCTGCTATCTCAAACAGTTTTTCTATGTCAGTTCTTTTTACAGAGAGTTTGCCGCATCGGCGGGGCAGGATCAGTCCACTGCGTTTCTGACCGCCATTAAATTGAGCCTGATCCTGGGACTGGTTGCCGGATTTCTGGTGGTCTGCCTGTTCATTTACACGCTGATCGATGTCTGGGGACTGAAGGTCATGGTCACCGGCTGTTCGGTCATTGTGATGAATACGCTGATGCCGTTCCCCGGAACCGGGGAGATGCCGTGCGTGGAGATTATTGAGATTCGAAAGGGTCTGTTCCGTTTTCACCTGGTCGGGGAAAAGGGTGTGCTGCGATTCAGCGGCGTGGAGGGAATGGACCGGCTTTTCTATCTCATTAGCGAGTGTAAACGGATGAATAAAAAAAGAATGAGCAAAACGGGAACCCCCGGGGACCTGCCGAGAGATCCCTCCTGAGCCGGGCTGATGGGCTCGGATCCGTTTCCCCATTTTCCTGTTGATGAAGTTTTTTGAATGCTATAATCAAACCGATACTGCTTTCAAGGAGGAAGTATGGCAAAAGCGAAGGGAGCAGTTGTCATAAACACTGAAAACTGCAAAGGGTGCGGCTTGTGCATCGATGCCTGTCCGACGGACACGTTGGGTTTT
>DAINNF010000139.1:0-6984 GCA_036736005.1 Acidobacteriota bacterium | reverse complement strand
GTCGGCTCCGCTTCGGCCGTCTTCTTCTTGCCTTTTTCTTTCTTTGCCTCGGGTGCTTTATCCTCCGGTTCCGGCTCAACTGCTTTCTCGACCGGCTCGGTCTCCATCACAGCATCGACTTCGGGCTCACTCTTCTCAACATCTTCGATGACCTCGCCAAAGATATCCGAAGAAGTCAACACCGGTTCTTCAACAAGTTCGGGTTTGGGCTTCGATTTCGGTGCAGTGGTACTTCCGGGTATCTTTCCGGACAGTGTCTCTTCCAGAATCTCTTCCAGACGACGTTTTGTTGAAGCCTTTTTGTGCTTCTTGGGGGCCGTCGGCTGATCATCTTTCAGGAAACGACTTACGTGAGACTTCAGCACATCATCTTCAAAAGGCTCTTCCAGGTACTCTTTGACCCCATACTTGGTCATCGCTTCGGTTCGATACCGATTCCCCTTGTAAACAGAGGTGACCATGATGATTGGGATTTCCGGGTGCTCCGTGTTGAGACGCTGCGCCACTTCAAATCCGGAAAGCTTCGGAAGCATGGGGTCCATGATAATCAGATCCGGTACCGACTGCCCGACGAGTTCCAGTGCCTCTTTGCCGTTCCGTGCAGTCTCCACATCATGGCCCATGTCCACAATCAACTGGTTCAATTTCGAAAGACTTTTTGGCTCGTAATTTACGATGAGAACTTGTTTTCCCATTTGATACCCCGACCCCTTGGATTGTTTTTCACACTATAGCACAATCCGTGTGCGAAAAAAACGGAAAATGGGACTGCAACTATCAGCGCTCAGACGTGTTTCCCCGATTACACAGACGCGTCCGCAACAGACCGATTCAGTCTCCTGATAACGCTCTTCCATACTCAAAAAGTCCGCCCGCGGACAGGATATCCTGCTGTACCGTGGAGAACGGGATACCCTGAATCTGCCTTCCGTTCACTTCGATTCGTCCGGTTTCTGTGTCAACCCGAACGATATCCCCGTTATGTACACAACCGGCATCCAGATCCCCCGCTTCCATAATGGGCAAAGCGGAGTTGATCGCATTTCTCTTGTAAATCGCTCCGAATGATCTGGCAACAATCAATGAAATACCCAGAGCTTTGAAACAGTCCACCGCCTGTTGCCGGGACGAACCCGCTCCGAAGTTGGCACCGGCGATCACCACGTCTTCGGGTTGCGCCTGTTGCGCAAAGTCTTCCCAACCTTCAAGGTTGTCCAGTGCATACCGGCCCATCTTCCGGATATCTGTTTCGGCAAGGTACTGATTGTGGAATATCATGTCTGTATCAATATCATCAATCAGGGCACCATCGGAGTCGGTCAACACCCATGCTCTTCCTTCAATCACCATGACAACCCCTCCCGTTCCATGAACGTCTGCGGATCTTCAATACACCCGGCAACGGCACAGACGGCCGCGGTAACAGGACTCGCCAGGTAGGTATCGCCTTCACCCTGTTTGCCCCTGAAATTCCGGTTCGAAGTGGATATCTGAACTTCGCCCTTCCCCGTCATTCCGATCTGGCCGGATGCACAACCGCCGCATCCCGGATTGGATACGATGACTCCTGCCCGATACATCACATCGAGCAAACCCTCTTCCAGCATCTGACCGTAGACCTCACGGGTTGCCGGTACCACTTTTACCATAACTCCTGTTCGCACAGGAAAGCGCTCAAATATGCGGGCTGCCGCACGGATATCCTCTATCCTTCCGTTGGTGCAGGAACCGATGAACACCGCATCGACCGGGATACCTGAAACCTCCGCCACGTCCTTCACATTGTCGGGTTTCGGGGGACAGGCGATTTGCGGCTTCAAACCGTCGATGTCGATCACAATTTCCTCTCTGTACGCGGCATCAGGGTCTGCATGTATACCACCCAGGTCCGGATCTCCGGTCACACGCCGGAAATGATCGAGGATGTCATCATCGGGAGGTATGAATCCGATGATACCGCCCATTTCCGTAACCATGCTGGACAATGTGATACGATCGGGCAGAGGCATGGCATCTACCGCATCTCCATAAAACTCGGCCGCAACGCCCAGCAGGCCGCGTGAACCCAGTTGTTTCAAAGCCGCCAGCGTCAGGTCTTTTGCGGTGAGTGGATAGGACAGCGGCGGACCGGTGAATGTCACCTTGACGGTTGGGGGCACCTCAAACCAGACCCTGCCGGTCTTGAAGGCAAATGCAATGTCGGCATCACCCATCCCCTGTCCGAAAACACCCACGGAACCCAGAATGTTCAGGTGGCTGTCCGTTCCCACATAGGTGGAACCCGGCCGGCAGAGTCCATACTCAATCGCGACATGGGAACCAATACCGGCATCTACATCAAAAACACGGATGTTCCGACGACGGGCAAAGGTCCGACAAATGTGCTGATTATTGGCATAGGGAATGTTGTTTGCGGGAACCACGCAGTCAAAGGTGAAGAACGTTTTCTCCGGATCATCCACCTGAACATCTTCCCCGTAGAACTCCCTCAGCTTCCGCACAACATTGGGACCGCCGAAGTCACGCGCTGTGCGCGAGTCGATATCCAGCCAGATGACTTCGCCCGGTTTGACGCAACCTCCGGAATGCTCACGGAATATCTTTTCAATCATCGTATGGCCCATGCAACCTCTCCTGAAACAATATCACCGACATTCTACCGGACTTCTGGCCGGAAAAAAGAGATTTCCATGGAATATCAATAGAAAAAAGGATCCCCTTAGTGTAGTGGCTTTCTTTACTCACCGAGGCGGAATACCAGGTGTTTTACATGAACACCAATTGCTTCCAATCGACTCAGGATTTCCTTTTCCTGACTCCGGAAAGCGTCCAGGCAGGTCCTGTCCCTCACGGTAATCACGAGATTCTCATCATTCATGCCAACAGGTCTTCCCCATTGGCAGACGGGTTCAGGGATCAGCTCGTTCCAACGACCGGCCACATAGACGTGGACGGGACACCCCCATTTCAGAAGGAGATCGGGCTCAATCCTCCGGAATTTCCGGTTCTTCGACTTCATTTCCCACGACCTGGTTTTTGCCGTTCTGCTTCGCTTTATACATCCGTGTATCCGCTTCAATCAACAGTTCCTGCGGTGTCGAATAGTCTTCTCCAGACAGGGTCGCCACACCGAAGCTGGCCGTCACGTGAAGTGAGGCTTCCCCATACTGAAACTGGTGGGTTTCAATTTTCTTACGCAGCTGTTCACACTTGTCCCGGGCATTGCCATGATCGGTGTTCTTGAACAGGATGACCATTTCCTCTCCGCCGAAGCGCGCGAAGAAATCAATTTCCCTGAGACTCTGACGAACGGCGAACGCAACATCCTTCAATACCAGATCACCGCAGGTATGGCCATACTGATCATTGATTTGCTTGAAGTCATCCAGGTCAAAGAATGCCAGCGTCATCGGAAGGTCCGCTCTCCGATGAAACAGAAACTCTTTCCGGAAATTCTCCTGGAAATAGGTACGGTTGTATAAACCGGTCAGAACGTCCCTGGTGGCTTTCTCAAAAAGCATTCGGTTGATATCCAGATCAATCTGGTCTGTAAACGCAAACTTGCACACACAGATATCACCCAGAAAAACCCGATCCCCGTCCTTCAATTGCCGAAGTTTGATCCGCTCACCGTTAACAAACGTGCCGTTCGTACTTTCAAGGTCTCTGACATAGACATGCTTCCCCTGCCGGAACACGACACAATGTTTTCGAGACAACGCAACCAGATCAAGGGCAATTTCGTTTTCAATGCTCCGCCCGATTGAAATCTCCTCTGCCGGACGGATCTGGATCACCTTACCCATCATTTCGTTCACAAGGAGCGTAATCGTGGGAGTGACCTGCCGTCGCATCACCATATCCCGGCGAAGCGAATCGACATTGATGATATCCGTACTGTCAAATCGTTTCTTCATTTTCCCCATTGTATCAGAATTTCACCACGTGCCTCAGCGGAAGTCACGCTTGACATGGTGACAGTAAACGGCCCGCTCCCCAACCTGAAACCGGACAGGTTTGTCTTCACCACAGTCAGCGCCCGGACCCGGACAGCGATCCAGGAAGGGACACAGCATACTATCTGCTCCGCTGTCCCAGCATACCGCCGCTTCTTCAGTGAATGCTCCGGGATGATATGGCGGCATGGACGAAACCAACAACTGCGTGTACGGATGCATTGGAGAACGCAGCACATCCCGGGATGGTCCTTCTTCCACCACACGACCATTCAACAAGACGACCAGCCTGTCACTTACCTGATCCACCATGTAGAGGTCATGCGTCACCAGCAAAACACCCAGGTTGGACTCCTGCTGAATGCCGCGAAGTAATTCCAGCACACCCTCCCTCAAAGGAGCATCCAAAGAGGCAACCGGTTCGTCCGCGACCAGAAAAACCGGCGACACTGCCAAAGCACGTGCAATGGAAACACGTTGCTGCTCCCCGCCGGATATTGCCCCGGATGGACGTTCCAGTAGATCCATATTCAACCCCACACGACCCATCAGGAAACGGATCCGGTCATCAAATGACCCGGAAAATTTGTTTCCATGTATTTTCAAAGGCTCCATCAGACAATCCCGAACGGTCATCATTGGATTCAGGGATCCACCCGGGTCCTGGAACACCATTTGAACCATTCGCCCCACTTCCCGCCTCGGGACTCGAACAGTATCCGGTCCAATCGAGATGGAACCGATTTGAACGGTTCCCCGCTGGGGTCGGTCCACTCCTGCCGCCAGACGTGCGAGTGTACTCTTGCCGCACCCTGTTTCACCGACCACTGCCACCGTCTCGCCGTGCTTCACACACAGGCTGACATCCCTTACGGCCTGAATGTACTTTGCCCGCATGCCTTCCAGCACCCGATATTCCCGACTGACATTCTCCAACCGCAGGTAACCCGTCACACCGGTCTCTCCGTGTGCAGTGGACGCAGGAGCGACTCTGTAATCTCATGTTCGGGCTGTTGAAAGAGCTGGTCCATTGTTCCTTCCTCTACAATCCGGCCGTTGTGCATGACCGCCATGTGTTCCACCTGGCCGACCAGCAAGCGGACATCATGTGTGATCATCACGATGGTACACCGTTGTTGCATACCGAAAAGAATGTGCATGATTGAACGGGAAGTGGTCACGTCCAGTCCAGCCGTTGGTTCATCTACGATCAGGTAGTCCGGTTCGAGAAGGGACAACATCGCGAGATATACCCGCTTCGCCATTCCGCCACTCAACTGAAAGGGATATCGATTCATAATCTCATCCGGATCCTGGAATCCCACCCTGGTCAACCAGTAGCGGACCTCCTTCCACACCGGCTTTCGCGATGGATCAATACCGTGAGACTCCAATGTGCTGACAAACTGGGAACGAATAGATGCCGTTGGATCCAGTGCAGATGAGGGGTTTTGAACCATGTATCCAATGCGCCTGCCACGAATATGCCTTCGTTTCGACTCCTGGCAGGTGACAAGATTGAGATCATCCAGAATGATCTCACCGGAAATAATGGCGTAAGACTCCGGCAGCAATCCAAGAATCGCCCGTGCCAGCATTGTTTTGCCGGCCCCGGAAGGACCCACAAGACCCATGGCCTTTCCGCTGCTCAAATCAATGCTGATATCATTCAGGACAGTGGCCTTCTCATTTCCGACCTTTAAGTCCCGAACGAACAGCCCTTTTGACATCAGAACAGTTTCCGGTCCGGAGATGAAAGACCGAACAGTTCAAATGCCCGGTCCGTAACACAACGGCCTCTCGATGTCCGCTCCAGAAACCCCGCCTGTAGGAGAAACGGTTCCACAACGTCTTCAATTGTGTCGCGATCTTCTGAAATTGCCGCGGCCAGGGTGCTGAGGCCCACCGGCCCGCCCCCATAATTCTCAATAATGGTTAACAGCAGGCGCCGATCCACCTCATCCAGGCCCTGACTGTCCACATCCATCTGTTCCATACCCATTCTGGCGATGTCCAGGGTGATAACGCCATCCCCCTTCACTTCCGCAAAATCCCGCAGCCGTCGCAGCAAACGGTTGGCTATTCTTGGTGTACCGCGCGCTCGCCGCGCAACCTCGGCAGCTCCCTTATCGTCTATTTCTACCGACAGAATCCCCGCTGAACGGATCACAATAGTCGCCAGTTCCCGTTCGTTGTAGAAATTCAGACGGTGCACGACCCCGAAACGGTCCCGTAGAGGAGCCGTCAGCATGCCCGCCCGCGTTGTCGCGCCTACCAGGGTAAACGGGTTCAGTTTGAATCGAAAAGATCGTGCTCCCGGGCCCGTTCCGGTCACCAGATCCAATTGAAAATCCTCCATGGCCGGATATAGAATCTCTTCCACCGATGACGGCAGCCGATGAATCTCATCAATAAACAGGACCTCACCCGGACCGAGTTTCGTCAGGATCGCGGCCAGATCACCTGCTTTCTCAATCACCGGTCCGGAAGTTGTCTTGATCGGCACATCCATCTCATGAGCAATGATCATTGCCAGCGTCGTCTTTCCCAAACCCGGAGGGCCATAGAAGAGACAATGATCCAACGGCTCTCCACGATTGCGCGCCGCCTCAATGAACACGGAGAGATTCTCCTTCACACGTGTCTGACCCACATATTCTGTCAGCCTGTCCGGTCGAAGCGTCTGGTCAAATGCCTGTTCTTCCGGTGACTTGCCTGTCTGACGAATGAGTTCTCCCATACCGTTCAGTTTACAGGAATTCGGTTGTGCCCGCAACTGGACACCCTGCTGATTTCCGCGCAGGCAGGATCTTTCCTGATGATGGAAAGCTGTTCCTCAAACACATCCCTATGCTGAACATTGTGCTTGAACTGGGGCTGATGATCTGTTTATAATAGGCGGGCCTTTGGCGGTGTAGCTCAGGCGGTTAGAGCATGCGGCTCATATCCGCAGTGTCCGGGGTTCGAGTCCCTGCACCGCCACCATTTTTTTGCAGAGCCAGCTGTTCAGACGACATAAAGAAAAGCG
>DAINNF010000138.1:0-7136 GCA_036736005.1 Acidobacteriota bacterium | reverse complement strand
GGCGGGGTCGGCCTGTTCGACGCGGGAGACCGTGGTGAACAATACGGCGGCGGTGCTCGGGTTCGATCCGGATCATTATCTCCGCATCTCGCTGCATCCGGTGGTCACCGATGAAGATCTGGATGCCGGTGCGGACATCATTGCCGATACCTGTATCGAGTTCAGAAGGATGATGGGCTGATAAGAATAGGATACTTCCTTCCTGAGGGCAGGTTCTACGGGTTTTTTTGCGCCCTCACATTGTTGCATCCCTCCTCGCAATGCTCACGTACCCACTTACGTACGCTGTGCTTTCTCGTCGGGACGCGCCTCGTCAGGTCGCAAAATTCCGCCGCAGTAGTACCGGCAACTTGTCTGCCAAACCTTCCTTTAACTGAAAAAGAGGGCTCATTTGCCTCGTCAATTCCCTCGCAGGATCGGAGCTGCGGTATTGTATCCCTCCATCCGGATATATCGTCCATACTCGACACTGCCTCAATTTCTGACACATTGTTAGAACAACGTGTGGGGATGAATGCACTGAAATTACTGAAAAATTGGTGTATACTCAATAGATAGCGATTACCGGATTTTACCTTCTTACAAAAATGTAGCCAAAGGAGAACGAAGTGAATTTCAGGCGAGAGTCTGCTTCCAGACTGTTTCTCGGCCTTCTTGTCGTGATTCTGTTGTGTTGCTTCAATAATGGATTTTCACAAGACAACGATACGGTTATATTGAAAAACTCCCGGGAAGAAGCCATTTATATCAAGGACTGGGGGATTGCCGCGGGCAGGCTCCAGAATTCTCTATACAAGAAAAACGCGTCTTTTCAAATCATGCCGGGACTCTCCGGTACCGGAAACTCTTTTCAGGCCCGATACCTGGCAGATTACTACCTGGTGGCATCCAGGGAAGGCCTCACGCTGTCATTCAAGAAAAGCAGCGACAGTTTCAGGAAGGCGGCTTCATTTGTCCTCAACAGAAATGGGGACGGTTCCTGGTCGGTTCAATCCGTCCGATACCCGGACCTGTACCTGTGCCTGCAGAATGGAAAACTGGAAATGGCAGATCGTCCTACGGAGATCTTCATTGATTCGATCGACATAACCGGGACACTGACAGCATATTCCGGTTCACAGATACCGGCTCATTCCGGTTCGATTGAGAAAACACAAACCCGGTTGACACAACCGGAGGAAACCGTCTCTGCCCGGCAACCGGAAAGCGAGTCCGGGGATTGGGTGGATGGTATTCTGGAGAAGGGGAAATCCCTGCTGACCCGATTGATCCTCCTTCCGGGACGTCCGGAACCTGAGGAAGAATCCGTTGACAACAAACATGCCGTCACAGCAGAAAGCCGTGAACCTGCAGAATCGGTTGCGACGGCTACGCCCGTTCCGGGATCTACCTATATCCCGGACACGCGCTCTGTGAATCTGGCATGCCTGAGTGCATTTACACCCACCGATACGGTTACCAGTTCAAAAAACCTGCTCCGGCAGCTGTATGGTTCTCTGAATGCCGGCCAGCAAAAAGAGCTGGATCGCCAGTTCGATGATTTCTATGCATATCAGGGGTCCGAGACACGTGAATATCTCAACAAGTTCAATGCGCAGATATTCAAGGCCGTGTCCCTGAAGACCCAGTTGAACAGTGAGCTGATTCAATATGGCATGCAGGCCGCTGAAGCGTTCAATGCCTGTGACTATGAGAATGAAGAAATGGCAAAACAGGCGTCCGATAAAATGCTCCAGGCACGCAGTAACATCATGTCCATCG
Source organism: Acidobacteriota bacterium (assembly GCA_036736005.1). Lineage (GTDB taxonomy): Bacteria > Acidobacteriota > Holophagae > Thermotomaculales > Thermotomaculaceae > DAINNF01. Next base: position 5,375 of record DAINNF010000138.1, on the reverse strand, counting down.
GCGACGAGCTGGAGCAGGTTGTGGCGCGATTGAACGATATAGGAGACATGCCGGACCCGCGAGCCATTCAGGAGCAGAAAAGCAAAGAGTTTGATGAAATTATAAGTTCATTCGCGGAGTCATTATCTCGGGGAGAATTGGACTCGGGTGGCTCAACAACAGGCGCAGGTAAATCATTTGAAGGGTTGTGGGCGTTGGATCTGAACAAGGGTATAGACAGTATTTATTCATCTGTGGACGGTACCTATCAGAAAAGCCATACCACCTACAGCGAAATGCGCGATAATTCGAATAATCGATACAACATGGGGCCCTTTTCATCCGACAGAATGTATCTCAAAACACTGAAAAATTTTAACAATGGCATGATGCAGGCATATCTCTATCTTGAGAATTCATCCACCGGCGAGGATGACGCCGAAACAGGCAGCATTCTGGGTTCCATGTTCGGAGGAGATGCGAAGGACTATGGAGATGATCTGGAATGGGTGATGCTTCAATCTTCAGGTGACAACACCTATGTCCTGTACTCGGATTCGGAAAATGTCGTACTGGACTACAGAATCAAGATCACTGTCAAAGAAGATCGCATGGATATATCAGTCCTGCAGTTTGAATCATCTGTCGATTCCGGACTGATATTGACATCATTCTCTTTTGTCAGACAGCCGGACCCTTCCAGACCACCGACACTCAAGAACGGGAATTGGGACTGGGATTCAATTATCAGCGATATGGAAGACGAATCGGACATTTATTCGGAGCTTTCCGAGTCGGAGAAGTCCACGCCATTTGAAGAACTGGATGATGAAGCAGGAATCTTTCAGAGACAACTTGCTCTGTTCCGTTACAAGCAGAATATGTTTGAAACCAGACTTTCACGATACAAGGGGAGAATACCCTCAGTATCGGATTCAGAGAGTCTTGTCTGGACAGTGAAAGACGTTAAACTCAAATCCCATGCGATCCAGACATTGAATCCGGAAATTCAGTACAGTATGACCTCCAACCTCAATGAAGGGTGGATCAAGATCTGGCAATCTGACTACAAGACCGAAGGAGAAAACTGGGATTCTGAAGGAGAATCCCGGATGAAGGATCATGCTGAAATTGCATCTTTCAGCTGGAAGGTACCCACCGGTAAAATCAAAGACAACGGGAACTGGAACATCAACCTTCATCACAACGGGCTGTCTCAGACACGCTTCAAAGCCGTTTTGCCCGCTACGCCATCTGTGGGCAAAGATTATAAAATGACGTTTACGAAAGAAGTACAGTTGGACAGCAACCGTATCCCGATGGACAATGATGCCCTGTCTCAGACCAGGGGCCATATCGACCTCGTGGCGGAGTTCTACAACAAGGGGTTCAATCAGTGGGAAACATTCACGGTCAACTATGAATTCGCACTGACGCCTGCAAATCCTGCCGGGGCCCGGGACATTGTGGAAGGGGTCACTCCTTCCGGAGAATCCGTGTGGGGAGACAAGGAAGCATTCCATAAGCTGAAAATTCAGGAAATCAACGAAGACATTGATCGATACAGGGTCATGAAGGAAAAGGCAACAACCGCCAGAGAAAAGGACCAGGTGGAATTGCTGATCCTGGGCAAACAAGCCGATCTTCAACATGAGAAAGACATGCAGCGGATGCTGAAAACCGGTGAATTCAGACATACACCGACAAAGTGGGACCAGGTCAATTTAGAGGTGTCTGCAAACCGGTTTATAAAGGACAGCGCAGCATACCAGAAACGTCTGCAGATGATTGAAGACATCAGCGACATGTCCGGTAAGCTCAGAGACCAGGGAGAACAAAAGCTGAAGGACTGGGCCCAGGAACAGATGCTGGAGGCCGCCAGAACCTCGGATACAGAGAAAATTGAAAAGATCAGGGAACTGATGCAGACCCGCTACATGGCCAACCTGGAAAAAGACCAGATCAATGCTGAGCTGAGAGTTATTGATTTTGATGATTATATTGAACGGGCGGAGAAGGTGAAGGGATGGTCGGAGTTCGGCGTAATGGCAGGCGCCACCGGCCTCGCCGCCGTTCCCGGAATTGCCGGAACCACGGGAGCTGCTTATCTGCCGACGGTCATTTCTTCCGGTTATGTGGGTATCACAAATGGCATTTCGGACGGGCCGGCAAAAGGAGCCAAGAAAGCACTGGCCAGCATCAACGCGGTGACGATGGTGGTTGAAAGCGCCTACGACGGGTACAACCAGATTGACCCCCGCACCGGTGAAAAACGGGGCTTTGAGGGGGCCAAGACGCATGCCATGTTTACAGTGGCCATTCTCGGCGCATGTCATGTCGGTATAAATTCCGTCATCAAGGGAAGCCAACTGGCAAAAGGAGCTTTTGACAAAGTCAGAAACAAACTGGTGTATGCGCAGGAACGAAAAGCAGCTCAGGAGTTGGTCGAGCGGTATGAATCCAAAATCAAACAATTCAAGGAAATGGTCAGTCGGGGGGAGAGCGCTGCGGCAAAGCAACAGATGAAAGTAATCGAGCAGGAAACCCAGGCTTTGATGGCCAATCCCCACGCAAAGAACATGCTGAAATACAACGGGTCCAAAGTCACCACCCAGTATTACAAATATTGTGAAAATAAGGTAAAGGACAAGGTACTGAATGATTTCATGGCTCGGATGGAAAAAAGGGGCTGGAGCAAATTCAAGTTAAGAGAATTCAGAAACGCCTCTTCAGGAAGTTCGGTAGGTATGGACTGGGATGTGGGTCTGGTGGAAACACAGGGAATGAGACTTTCCAGAAGGGGAGCTCCCGCCTCTGTGGAGCAATGGCAGCGGGATGCAGCCGAAGAATTTGAACGGGCATACAGGGCTCAGACTGGTTTCGGCGCGGAAGAGTCCTTTGCTAATATCACCAGTACGGCACACAACGAAGCATTCAAGGATGTGGCGATCTTAACCAACCCCGCCAATGCATCATTTGAGTTTGCAGAGGATACGGCGGAAACGGTGCGGTACAAGTCAAAATTCATGCTGTCCAATCACAGCAGGGGCTATGTGTCGGAAGTGGGGAAATACTGTGAGTCCTGTCGGGGTTTGGCCAAGGAAATCCGGTCCAAAATGATACCCAACCTGAAAAACTCCCGTTTCAAACTGCACAACACGAAAGGTGTGGAGTATTTCTCAAAACTGGAAAATATTCTGGATGACTTTGGTACCAACAAAATCGGCATTACAGAAGCAGAACGGAAGATTAAAGACCTGACAGGCAAATCGCTGGAAGAGATTCCGGACATGGTCGCGGATGCATTGCAGGGTGTCATTGCCATCAAGTAAAGTGGGGGAACGATGAAACCGATTACATGGGAAGTGAAAACAAGAATCTTCGGAAACGGTTTGCTCTGGCTCCAGCTGGTATTTACAGCACTATTATCCTCGGGTTTTGTTTTCCTGTTGCTGCTGTTTCTTAACCTGTATGAAGAGCAGTGGCAGGAAATACCTTCTTCGTTCACTGTATGGGCGGTTCTGGCCGGCTTTCTGTTTGTTCTCTTTTTTCTTGTGTTCATGTTGATTTCCAGGGGCATTACCACGGTGTATACCGTCAATGACGAAGGTGTTCGGCAGCATACCCGGACAACATACGGAAAATGGGTCAAGTGGCTGTCCTATTTTGCATTGTTCTTCGGAGGGATGCGCGGGGCGCAGGCCGCTGTTTCCGTCAATATGGCCAGAACCAGGGAAGACATTCATTACAGTTGGGAGGACATTTCCAGCGCCGTGATGAAGCCCGGAAAGCATGAAATCCATTTAAGGAACAAGTGGCGGGTGTTGATTCAGCTGATCTGTCTTCCGGAAAACTTTCATACGGTGCGGGAGATGGTCGCCGCACATGTGACAGCAGGCGATAAACCCCGTGAAACGACCTCCGGACTATCCCGTTTGATGGGTACACTTCTGACACTGGTGCTGGGGGCACTTCTATTTCCCCGGCTGCCCGTACAGTTTGTGGGTATTTTTACGATATTGTTGATGATCGGTACGCTGTTCTCCATCTGGTCCACGGGTATGTGGAAGAAAGCGGCAGCACTGGCATCTGTGGTTGTGATTGTGACGGGTCTAATCCTGGCGGCAGTCAAGGGAACCAGTAATTTTCATTCCGAAGGGTACTTGTACGCCCTGGGAATTCAGGGTCTGATTCTGCTGTTCTTTTTTGCGCTGAATATTCGGATGCTGTTTAAGAGCGAAACCCAATAGACCACGACTCTCCCGTTTTTCTGGTTGATCATGTTGTCGGAATCACACTCACGGGACTGAAGCCCCGCTATTAGATAGCGTTCCGATGAGCCCGCCTGGATGCGAGCATCTGGATGGGCTGGACGGAATGCCGGTTGTGAGCGGGACTTCTGTCCCGCGTGACCGATTCTCACATCAAGACGTGTTTGAGTCGTTGGTGTTGAATGAACCAATTCCTGCAGACAAGATGATGGTTCGAAACACCCGGTTGACCATAATGCGATAGATCACGGTGACGCCCAGCGGCCACAAAATGGCCCAGAACGCCAGCGAGAAGATCAGCGTCACAAACGCTTCGGATTGCACATCGGGCGACAGCCGTTCCACATACAGCCACGCCACCACCGAAAATGCGATCAGCAGCTGGAACACCAACAGCAGCATGGCCAGGAACCACTTCAGAAAGCTGACGGCATAGCGTACCTTGATGCCCCCGTCCTCCAACGGTTGCACCTCCACCGTGGCCCGGTTGAACCGGTAGCCAAACGGACTGAATTTCAGTGCCATGATACGCACACTGTTGGGTCCGGTACGGTCCAGGCGGTAATCACGCCCTTCTCCCATGCGGGAGATGATGTGTTCCAGTCGGGTGAAAAAGGTGTGGGAATCCAGGGGGAGGGTGACCTCCCCCCGGAATGTCGGCAGTATCATCGGTCTATTCTTCGGCCAGGGTACTCACGATATGCAGGATGACTTCGGTGGCTTTCTCCATTGTCTGCAGGGATACGAATTCTTTGCGGCCGTGCATGTTGACGGCACCGGCGAAGACGTTGGGTGTCGGGATGCCCATGTAGGTGAGTCGTGCGCCGTCCGTGCCGCCGCGGATGGGTTTGCGGATGGGTTCGATGCCTGCCTTTTCAAACGCTTTCAGCGCGGTGGCCAGTACTTCCGGATGATCGTCCAGGATTTCTTTCATGTTCCGGTATTGTTCCTTGATGTCGATCCTGATCTGACCGCGCGGGAACGCTGCTTCCACTTCACCCTTGATCCGCTCCAGGTCTGCTTCCAGTTCCTTCAGGCCTTCCCGTGTGAAACTGCGGATGATCATGTTCAGCTTGACTTCGTTTTCGAGGCCCTTGATGGTGGTGGCATGGTAATACTTCTGGC
>DAINNF010000137.1:0-7145 GCA_036736005.1 Acidobacteriota bacterium | reverse complement strand
GAAGAAGGAAGAAAAGAAGAAACAGATCCTGGAAGCTGCGATCCGCATTTTCGCACGCAATGGCTATTTCAATTCAAGGGTTTCGGAAATTGCGAAAGAAGCGGGTGTGGCGGATGGGACCATCTATATCTATTTTAACAGCAAGGAGGAAATCCTCTGCGCGGTGTTTGAAGAAGCTCTGACCAAATTCATCGCAATTTCGAAGGAGAAACTGAAAGACATCAAAGACCCGTTGGAGAGACTTGAGCAGATCGCGTACATGCATTTGAAGCATCTGGGTGCAAATCGGGACCTGGCAATGGTGTTTCAGATTGAATTCAGACACAACATCATGTTTATGGAGCGGGTTTCACGCACCCGTCTTCGAGACTATTTCGCCATTATTCAGCAGGCGATAATGGACGGACAGGATGCCGGACTGTTCCGTGACATCAACACAAAATTTGCAACAAAGCTGTTTTTCGGCATGATTGATGAACTGGTAACATCCTGGCTCATTTCCGGAAAAACGTATCAATTGGAAGATGCTGCTGCTCCGATGACAAAGGTCTTTGTCAGCGGTATTGCAGAACACTGATCCAACCAGTAAAATAGACCCCAAACCCGAAACAGGAGGAGCGCATGAGTCCCCGTACTATTTGTGAACTATTTTTCCAGGCAGCGGAGAGAAAAGGCGATAAGCCTTTGTTTATGTTTAAAAAAGATGGATCGTATCAGCCTATATCCGGCCTGGACATGATGGAACGGGTGAAACGGGTTGCCAACGGGTTGATGTCGCTGGGTTTAAAATCAGGTGGAAAAGCCGGAATCCTGTCGAATAATCGCTGGGAATGGGCTGCTGCGGATCTGGGTATCGTGGGTACGGGAGCCGCGGATGTGACCATTTATCCCACCTTACTGCCGGATCAGGTTGCATATATCCTGAATGATTCAGATGCGAGCATCCTCTTCGTTGAGAACCTTCACCAGTTCGAGAAGGTGGATTCTATCTGGTCCAAGTGCAAGAAGGTTAAGCATATTGTTGTAATGGATGATACGGCGATTGAGAAAAAGAACGTTATGACCTTTTCAGAGCTGATGGAAAAAGGCGATGTTTATGCAGAGAAAAACCCCGCTGAATACGAAAAGCGCTATTCTGCGATTCAACCGGAGGATCTGCTGACGCTGATCTATACGTCGGGAACCACGGGAAATCCGAAGGGTGTGATGCTTACCCACAGCAACCTCGTTACCAATTGTGTGGATTCAAAGCGGGCTGTGCTGGGTGAGGATTATGACGGACAGGATCTGGCATTGTCTTTCCTTCCGTTGAGTCATGTGCTGGAGCGGACCGCAGGTTTCTACATGATGATGCACATCGGCGGCGCAATTGCATATGCGGAAAGTATTGAAACCGTACCGCAGAATCTGCTGGAAGTACGACCCACGATTATGGTTTCGGTGCCGCGACTTTACGAAAAAATGTATGCCCGAATTATGGACATGGCCGTGTCCGGCGGGGCGTTGAAGAAGAACATCTTTTTCTGGGCGTTACGAGTGGGGGAGGAAGCGGCTCGCTATCTTTCCCGCAATCGGCAACCGTCCGGTGCTTTGGGTGTGAAGTATAAGATTGCGGAGAAACTGGTATTCAGTAAACTGAAACAGCGTACAGGTGGGCGTCTGAAGTTCTTTATTTCGGGAGGCGCGCCGCTCGGCAAGGAAATCGGAGAGTTCTTCCTGGCCGCAGGTTTGCGTATCCTGGAAGGGTATGGTCTGACCGAAACGTCCCCTGTCATCACCGTGAACCGGTTCGAGTTGATCAAGCCGGGTTCTGTGGGGCTCACCATTCCAGATGTGGAAATCAAGATTGCCGAGGACGGCGAGATTCTGTGTAAAGGGCCCAATGTGATGAAAGGATACTACAAGAACGAAGCTGCCACCCGGGAGGCGATTGACGAAGAGGGATGGTTCCACACAGGTGACATCGGGCATGTGGATGAAGACGGATGCCTGGTGATCACGGATCGGAAAAAGGAACTGATTGTAACAAGTGGTGGAAAGAACGTTGCACCCCAGCCGATTGAGAACAAGTTGAAAGCGGACAAGTATATCGCGCAGGCGGTCCTGATCGGGGACAAGAGAAAGTTCATCTCTGCCCTGATTGTTCCCGATTTAGACGGATTGCTGAAATGGGCGCAAAAACACGAAATCTCGGAAACAGATCCTGAAAAGCTGGTTGAAATGGAGGAGATCCGGACTTTCATTGGAGACCGTGTGGAACGGGTCAACCAGGACCTCGCTCGGTATGAACAGGTACGGACCTTCACGCTTCTGCCGAAAGAACTGACTCAGGAGTCAGGGGAATTGACGCCGACACTCAAGGTGAAGCGCCGGATTGTTCACGAGAACTACAAGGACGTTATCGACCGTATGTATACAGGATGAGCCATGAATCTGGATGTAATAATTGCCGATCCATTGCTGCGAAAACTGATTTTTGCGTTCATCATCATTCTGGCCGGTTTTGTGATCAAACGAATGATCCTGACCCGTCTTTTCAGGTTGTTTGATCGACTGTCTGAAAGCACAAAAACACGATCTGACAACTACCTGGTGGAAAACCTTCCGGCACCGATCGGCGGTCTGGTCATGATTATTGCCTTGTTCGGGGCTTTGAACCTGTTTCGCGGGGATATCGAGAATGACCTGGTGGTTTCCGTTATCGACAACGGATTCCTGCTGTTTGTTGTCTTTTTCGGCGTACGGTTGTTGTTTGCATTGATCGATGCACTGTCCATTTTCATGGAGGAATGGTCGGGGGAGCGGACTGCACCCGTCGATGACCAGCTGGCCATCATCATTCGAAAATCCCTGAAGATCGTGACCGGCATTATGGCGGTCCTTTTCCTGATCCAGAACATGGGCTATTCGGTTTCCGGTCTTGTAGCATCACTGGGACTGGGAGGACTGACAGTCGCGCTTGCCGCAAAAGACGCTGTTTCGAACTTCTTTGGTTCGATTATCATCATTCTGGACTCTCCCTTCAAAGTCGGCGACTGGATCAAGACCGGTGGCGTGGAAGGTGTTGTAGAAGAGATTGGTTTCCGGAGCACGAAGATTCGTACATTTGAAAAGTCACTGGTCACCGTACCAAATTTCGCAATTGCCAATCAGTCTGTCGAGAACTTTACGATCAGAGATCGCAGACGCATTACGTTCAGTGTGGGAATTGAGTATCGTACACCGTTACCCAAAGTCGAAGTGGCACTGGTTCGAATTCGAAAGCTGATTGAGCAAACCGAGCTGATTCATGATGATTTCTATCTCGTCAATTTGAATAAGATGGCCGGCAGTGCGCTTGAAATCTTCATCTACTGTTTCACGGCCACCAGCGTGTGGGCGGACTATCTGGATATTCAGGAACGATTGATTCTGGACATTCTTCAAATATTGCAGGAAGAAGGCGTCGGTGTTGCATTTCCGTCACAGTCGATCTATCTGGAGAAAGTGCCATCCGACAAGACGACTCCGTTGTCTGGTGACTGAGTCAGAAAAAAATGAACAGAAACCCGGTTTGATTCTTGCACGGACAGCTGTTACCGTACTCGAACTAGACCCTGATCAATGCGACCAGGAAATCCAAAATTGAGGCGAACGGGATAAGGAGGATACATGAGAACAGGCAAATTGCTGGGTGCGATGGTGCTGATTCTGGTATGCGGAAACTACACAATGGGACAATCACGGATCGCCCGACAGGACATCCGGAAGTCACCTGGAAGATCGGTACCGGGCAGCCATCAGGCAAAGACCATCACCCCTTGTTCGACACTTGTGTTTCCTTCTGTTCAGCACGATGCAGCATTCAGCACCAACATCGGTATCGTCAATACCGGTTCAGAAACAACAGCCGTAACCCTGTCTTTCTATACCGCTGGTGGGGAACAGGCTCTGGAGCCCGTTTCTGTAATACTGGACCCGATGGAACGATATTATGATCCTGTTTCTCCGGAGGCCGCTCCCGATGTCAGGTGGGCGATGGCAACCTCTGAAGGTTCCCTTGCAGGCTATGTCAACACGGTCAGCCGGGACCTGGACAGATCCATGTTCGTACGGGCCTCGAAAACGGGAGAAATTGTTCTCTATGTTCCCCATATCGCACCGGAAGTGAATTACTGGAACACGAACAGTTCGTTTGTCAATATCTCTGAATCTCAGGACGCCAACGTATTTTTTGATTATGTGGATGACTCTTTGGCCATGACCGGACCCGTCAAGCCACTGAGCCAGTATGGATTTGAATGGGTAGATGACCTCTTTGAAGGTGAATTGCCGGAGGGCATGCCATTCTGGGGTACCGTATGGAACCTGGAAGGGGCGTCACTGGCCGGAATGGAATCATTCTCCCGTAAAGGATCGAATGTTCACCAGTTGTGTGGACTGGATTTGAAACCGGATACGGCGACGAAACTGTATTTCCCGCACATCCATGTAGACGGGGGATACTGGTGGACCGGCATTGCTATTGAGAATGTAAGTGGTGCGCCAGCTCAAGTTACTTTTATTCCTTATGATAAAGATGGCACTGAGTTGGAAAATGTGACCTACGAGGTTGATGCCTACCAGAAGCTAGTAAAACTTGCCCAAGCCTTTTGGACTGACAAGGGTCTGGAATTTCCGGAGAATACTGGATGGATAAAGGCCGAAATCGAGGGTGGCAGGCTCATCGGATATGAGCTTTTTGGTACGCAGGAAGATGCAGGGAGTCGGCTTCTTGCTGGCATTAACGGACCGGCACGTGGTTATTCTGCTTTACTATATCCGCATATCGAATCCTCGACCGATTTCTGGACCGGTATAGTTGTGTTGAATATTGGTACTTCAGCTGGTGAGTTGGTTGCGAGTGCGTACGACAGTGGAGGAAAGAAGCTAATTACGCAAGTGGTGAATCCTTCGATTAACCCGAATCAGAAGTTGGTTACGGTTGTTCGAGATCTTTTTTCTGTCGAATTGCCTGAACAGACAGCGATGATTTATCTGTCATGTGATCAGCCCATTATTGGATTTGAGTTGTGGGGAGACTTGAATCCCCAAAATTATATGTCCGGAATGCTTGCTGAACCCATGCCGCCTCTTGTATACCGGGAAGGATTCGAAAATGTGATTCCATTGCAGTATCCTTCCAGCGGTTCTTCGGATGACTGGATGATTGTGAAGATGACGGACGATGAAGACGGTGACTGGGGATGGGATCATGCCTCGCTGATCGGTTTTGGTGATGGCTCATACTTTGTTGACCGGTGGCCGCAGGTGGTGCCATTCGGGTACGACTATCTGGTTGGGTTCTATGGTCTGCAACAAGGGTCCACCTATCTGAGAAACCATGAACTCATTGTCAGTCCGGCAATTCCCTTGCCGGATTCCGCCACAACATTGAGCTTTTATTCGCAATTCGGGTGGGCTTCTTATTACGGGATTCCGGATACCCTCTATGTGACGGAAGATACCGTCGTAACAGGACCTTCCATTCTGGATCATGCGGATGTGCTCTACCGCCCTTCAACCGGAGATGTTTGGACCCTGCCGCTTTCCCAGGAACCCGGTGTTGTGGCGCAGGAGTTTACACGGTGGTATCCGGTTGAGATTGATGTATCCGCTTATGCCGGCAAAACCGTCCGGTTCGTGTTTGAAGTCAATTCTTCGTTTGAGGAATCGTGGCATATCGACCAGATGGAAATCCGCTGAGGAGTACAGTATTGAAGATGGACAGATTCTGGCTGAAACTGCCGCTGGTTATCCTGATACTGATGTTGAGTCAAAGGGGACTGGCCCGTGAAGAATTGAAGCCTTCTTCCGATCCGACGATACTGGGTATTCGTGCGGATAATCAGGGTATCTGGCGAGACGTCGTCTTCACGGTAAAAGCCACGAAATCCAAACGGAACATGAACCGGCTTGCTGTCCACCGGTTTCTTCAGGAAGAACAGACCCTGTTGGGGACGAGTCCGGACAATCTGGTCCTGACGCGCGAATTGGAATCGGGAGGCAATTACGTGGCCTTCTTCCAACAGTACCGGCAAGGGAAGCGCGTATTTGACTCGGATCTACAACTGGTTACCCGAGACGGACAGATTGTCACCCTCCGGAATCGGACAAGGAGCATGGAAAGGCTTTCCCCTGAACCGGAATGGAATGCATCGGATATCATGAGCAGCATTCTGGCCCGGGGTGGAGCGCCTCTCAGCGCACCGGAGTGTGGCATTTTCGAAAGCCGGTGGGCATACCGCGTGCAGGTCAATTATCCGTCCGATGTCTGCGAGCTGACGATTGACGCGACCACCGGGGAAGTCCTTCACAGACGGGGGCTCCTTCAGTTTGAGCGTACAGGTAACGGGTTGGTCTTTTACCCGAATCCGGTGAGCAGTTCAGGCAATATCTCATTGCAGGATGAGGAGGACGCAGCATATCCGATGCTGGAGTCACAGATGATGCAGGTCTCATTGCCACTGATCGATGAGTCTGATTACCTGAGAAATGAATACGTAGACTTGACCGCATCCGGTATCCAAATGGGTCTGGGCGGTTCACCCAGCGTCTACGGCTATCAACCAGGCAGCGCAAAATGGAGCGATAGCGGGGGCATATTCCACTATGACCGTGACGATTTCAGGTTTGAAGAGGTCAATACATACTACTGGATCACGCGAGCGTCACAATATATTGACAAAGAACTGGGTTTTCCCGAAGCGGTGGACTACCGAATCCCTGTACATGTTCATTACATGTATGCAGACAGTTCATTCTATACCGAAATTGACCATGGGCTGCACTTTGGAGATGGCGGTGTGGACGATGCAGAGGACGCGGAGATTGTACTCCATGAAATGGGCCATGCCATCATTCACAATCTGGTCCCCGGGTTCGGTGACGGCTGGGAAGCGGGTTCACTGGATGAAGGGATATCCGATTATATCGCCGCGGCCACGTCGGAGGACACGATGTACCCGGACACAATCGGGGAGTGGGACGCCACGGAATATGATTCTACCGGGGAGAATCCGCCCCGGTTGCGACCAATTGTGACGGATCGATTGTATCCGGAGAATATGGGAGATCCATATCCCTTGAATGGAAGTGCCGACATTCACTGGGACGGTGTAATTTTC
>DAINNF010000136.1:0-7155 GCA_036736005.1 Acidobacteriota bacterium | reverse complement strand
CAACAATATTCCCCTGGTCTTTCCGGACAAGGTGGACGGATTCAAGTTGTTCCGTCCTTCGGCGCCTGATCTGAAGCGGGACCCGGAAGACCCGTTGAAGGGAATTAAGCAGTGGGACATCGTGTTGGTGCCCCAGCGGACCGGTGATCTGGAAATCCCCGAACTCACCCTCAATTATTTCGACCCGGAACTCAAAGCTTACAAATCCAAGAAGACGCGACCGGTCACCATCCGCGTGGAACGGGGAGAGACAGGCAGTGTGCCGGTGTCGGGATCCGGTGGACAGGAAATTGTACAGGTGGGGCAGGATATCAGCTATATCCGTTCCGGGTACCGGATGAGCCGGTCAGTCGATCTGACATCCGTCATCTGGTACCGGGTAACCGCTGTCGGAGGAACCCTGTTCCTGCTGCTTTTGGGCGGAATCCTGAGATGGACGGATCCTTCCCGTAAGGACCCGATACGGTATCGCCGCTCCCAGGCCTATCCGCGGTTCAAACGACAGTTGTCCAACGCGGTAAAGTTACGGAAAAAGGGGAAGAACCGGGAATACTGTCAGACGATATCCAAGGCCTGTATCGGTTATTTTGCAGACCGTTGGAACCGGTCCGTGCTGGATTTGAAGATTGATGAAATTGCCCACGAACTGAATGAACAGGGTGTGGACGATCAATTGGTGAAAGGACTGGTCGACCTGGTGGAATACTGTGACTTTGAAAGCTATACGCCAAGTGGTACCGGTATCAACCCGGAAATTCTGAAGGATGCGGAACAGGTGATCAGCCGTATGGAGAAAGAGTCATGAAGTGGATCCGGATTATCGTGGTGATCTCGCTCGCGTGTGCATCCGTCAGCGCGGCCTCGCTGGATGACCGGTATGCGGAAGCCAATGCCAAATACGCATCGGGAGATTATTCCGGTGCCATGACGATTTACCGGGATGTTGAAAAGAAGCTTGCCGTGGAAGGTGTGGAGAGCTTTGACCTGTACTTCAACATGGGATGCGCCGCCTACCGGCTGGACGACGTGGCTTCTGCCCGCTACTGGTATGAACGGGCTCGCCGCTTGCGTCCCATGGACAAACAGTTGCTGCACAATCTTTCTGTTCTGAACACCCGGCTTTTGGATAAGGTGAAAGTACCGGAAAGAGGAGCCCTCGAAAAGGTTATGGATCAACTGGTGCTGAAGCCTTCCTACACCTTTCTGGCCGTTCTGTCGCTATTCTTCCTGCTGGCAACGGCGTTCTTCCTCGGTATGATTCTGTCCGGACGCTTCCGGAGGAAACCACTGGTATACGGTCTCGGTGTTTCGCTGTTCTGCCTGATCGTGGCCGGTTCATTGCTCAATGCACGGGCCGGCTGGATGAACCGTTCCCAGGCGGTGGTGACCGCCAATGAAGTGGATGTGTTCAGTGAACCCAACACGTCATCTTCCCTGCTGTTCCGTCTGCATTCCGGGACGCTGGTGAACGTGGAAGACCGGCAGGGAGGTTTTATCCATGTATCCCTGCCGGACGGGATGAACGGCTGGGTCCGCCGTCAGGATTTCCGCCGGATCAATTGAGCATGCCCGTTTCCCGTTATCAGTTGGTATTGTTTGACCTGGATGGTGTTCTCTTCGACTTTCACAAAGCAGAAGGCGATGCATTACAGCAGACGTTCGATCACTTCCAGCTTCCATTTAAACCGCATTATCTTGAGCTGTATCGGGATATCAACCGGCGGTTCTGGAGCGCATTCGAACGGGGAGACTGTACGCCGGATGAGATCAAGCGGGACCGGTTTCCCCGTTTCCTGGATGAAATCGGTGTCCGTGGCGATGGTGTCCGGTTCGGATTACAGTATTTGAGTGAACTGGGACGGTGCAACACACTGCTTGGCGATCCGGTTCCGGTTCTGGAATCGTTATCCGGACGCGTCACGATGGCGCTGTTGACCAACGGATTGAAAGATGTCCAACAAAGCCGACTGGCGACATCGCCGGTGCGGGCATACTTTTCCCATATCTTCATCTCGGAAGAATTGGGAGTGGCCAAGCCCGATCCGGCCATCTTCCGCTACGCGATGGAACAGGCCGGTGTGTCCGATGAGAAAGACGTCCTGATGGTAGGCGATTCCCTGTCCTCCGATATCCGCGGAGGACAGGAAACCGGCATGGATACCTGCTGGTTCAACCCCGACAGTCAGGAATTGCCCAAGAACTTCCCGTCCCCCACCTACCGGATCAGCTCTCTGAACGACCTTCCGCCGCTGGTGTTGTCCGATTGAGGAAACATGGGACTGTCTGCATCTCGGACAGGGTTGCGGTACAATAGTTGCATCATAAACCAGACACAATCCTGACGAAACCGGGAGGAAGACATGAAACGTCTGATTATCGTCCCGCTGTTGGTGTTTATATCCCTGATGCCGGCGGCGGCTCAGGAGAAACCGGAACAGCCGGACAAGACCCTGTCACCGTATTTTTTTGTTCAATCCGATGATCCGGAAACCGACCGACTGCCATTGAAATCGACATCCGCGGCGGTCACCATCGTCGGCGTGATTGCCGATGTCACGGTCACCCAGGTGTATACCAATGAAGGTAAACGGCCGTTGGAGGCCATTTATACCTTCCCCGGTTCCACCCGGGCGGCGGTGTATGCCATGAAAATGACCATCGGGGACCGGGTGCTGGAGGCGAAAATCGAGGAACGGAAGGCCGCCCGCCAACAGTATGAACAGGCCCGTGACCGGGGTCAGACCGCTTCCCTGCTGGAACAGCAGCGACCCAACGTATTTCAGATGAATGTTGCCAACATCATGCCCGGCGACGAGATCCATGTGGAAATGAAATATACCGAATTGCTGGTCCCCGAGAACGGCACCTACGAATTCATGTATCCCACGGTGGTGGGACCGCGCTACTCCAACCAGCCGGACGAACCGGGCCATCCGGATGGATGGGTGAAAAACCCCTATCTCCACCAGGGAGAGAAACCAAACTATACGTTTGATATTACCGTGGACATCTCCAGCGGCATCCCGGTGAAAGAAGTGACCAGTCCCAGCCACAAGGTGAATGTGGCCTTTGATGGTCCCAAATGGGGAACGATCCGGTTGGACGAATCGGAAAAACATGGCGGGAACCGGGATTTTATCCTGCGCTACCGGCTGGCCGGGGACAAAGTGGAATCCGGTCTCATGCTCTATGAGGGCAAAGAGGAGAATTTCTTTCTGCTGATGGCCGAACCGCCTGAACGAGTGAAAGCGGATCAGATTCCGGCCCGTGACTATGTGTTTGTGGTGGATGTGTCCGGTTCGATGCGGGGCTTTCCGTTGGAGATTTCCAAGAAACTGCTGAAGGACCTGATCGGAAACCTGAAACCCACCGACACGTTCAACGTGCTGCTGTTTGCGGCAAGCAACCGGGTGATGAGTCCACAATCCATGCCCGCGACGTCGGAAAATCTGCAGCGGGCGATGGATATAATCGACCGGCAACGGGGCGGGGGCGGTACCGAATTGCTGCCCGCCATGAAACGGGCGCTGGCTCTGCCGGCATCCGAAGGGTTGTCCCGCAGCATCGTGGTCGTGACGGATGGTTATGTGCATGTGGAACGGGAAACCTTCCAGCTGATCCGGGAAAACCTGGGCAATGCAAACCTGTTCGCGTTCGGTATCGGATCCTCGGTGAACCGCTACCTGATCGAGGGCATGGCCCGGATGGGCATGGGAGAACCGTTTGTGATCACCGATCCCAAATCGGCTCCGGCCAGGGCGGACCGGTTCCGTACCTATATCCAGTCCCCCGTACTGACCGACATTCAGTTCAAGACGGACGGGTTCGAAGTCTACGACGTGGAGCCGGTGTCCATTCCGGATGTGATGGCCGAACGGCCCGTCATTGTTTACGGGAAATGGAAGGGGAAGAAGAACGGTACCATTACCCTTACCGGCGTTTCCGGGAAGGGAAAATACAGAGCCGTCTTTGACGTAAAAAGCGTGAAGGCGCGTGAGGACAACTGTGCCCTGCGGTATCTCTGGGCCCGTCAGCGGATCGCCGTACTGTCCGATTTCGCCCAGTTCAACGAGAACGAAGTGAAGGAACCGGTCACCGAGCTGGGTTTGAAATACAACCTGCTGACCCGCTATACCTCGTTCGTCGCAATTGACAAACGAATCCGTAACGAAGACGGAAAACTGGAAACCGTGAAACAGCCGCTGCCGCTGCCTGCCGGTGTGGAAGACACTGCGGTGGGCGGATATGGTGCCCGTAGCAGTATGGTCAAGATGGCCATGCCGGCTCCCACCTCGCCCGGTCCGGTTCGGGAGCAGATGATGGTAACCGCAGAAGCGCCCACCATCGACGATTCAGTCGGTATTCCGGAACCCCTGATTGTGCCGGGATCACCTTCCCTGCGTCTGGAAAAAGTCGTGGGTCTGGATTTCGGTTCGGTTGAGCAGGCACTGCGGCAGGTCAGGAAGGAAATGATGGCCTGCTTGAAAGATACCGGTCTGACGGTGAAGCTGGAGGTTTATATCGGTTCAGACGGCAAGTTGAAGGGGGTGCGGTTTACCGGGGATGAGATGCAGGCGGATCAGAAAGCGTGCCTCGAGAAATTGTTGAAGAAACTGAAACTGACCGACGGCACCAGCGGCAGTTTTGTACTGGAACTGACAGGCTGACAGTCTTATTGCAAACGAACATGAAACGGGGGCGCAGATGCGCCCCCGTTTTTCTTTGTGTTGGGAAGGAACCGTTATTCTGCGAACAACTCCTCGGCGCTGGCGACAAACCCGGCCTTGATGGCTTCATCCAGGAAGGTGGGGGTCTTGCCGGAATATTTCAGCTTACCCTTCACCCGTCCTTCCTTGTCCTTGCCGGCCCGTTCATAGGCATAGATGGATTGGACCTGGTAGCTCATGTCTTCCCGAAGTCCCAGCACTTCGTTGATATGGCTGACCTTACGGGAACCGTCTTCGAAACGTTTGGTTTGCAATATGATATTGATGGCCGACGAAATCTGGTCCCGGATGGCCTTCAGCGGCAGTTCGATGCCGCTCTGCAGCGTGGTATTTTCCAGTCGGGACAGGGAGTCCACCGGCGAGTTGGCGTGAATGGTGGACATGGAACCGCCGTGGCCGGTGTTCATGGCCTGCAACAGGTCGAATGCTTCCCCGCCCCGGATTTCACCGATGACGATCCGGTCCGGTCGCATACGAAGCGTGGAATGGAGCAGGTCCCGGATGGTCACTTCCCCGCGGCCTTTCTTGTCCGGCGGCTTGGCTTCCATCCGGAGGCAGTGTTCCTGCTGGAGCTGCAGTTCCGCCGTGTCTTCAATGACGATGATCCGTTCATCGGGCGGGATCAGAGTGGAAACGATGTTCAGCAGGGTGGTCTTACCGGAACCGGTACCACCGGACACCAGGATGTTCTTCTTCATGACCACGGCCAGTTTCAGGAACCGGACCGCCTGTTCGGTGATGGCACCGAAATTGATCAGATCCTGAATGCCCAGGGCTTTCTTTGAAAATTTACGGATGGACACATAGGTGCCCGTCATGGCACAGGGCGGAATCACCGCCGCCACACGAGAACCGTCATCCAGCCGGGCGTCCAGACGCGGATGGAGTTCGTTCAGTTCCTTTCCCAGCGTTCGGCCGATGTTCTTGACCGCCGCCACCAGGGCTTTTTCGCTGGAAAATGCCTTGTCGGTCTTGACGATTTTCCCGCCCTTTTCAATATAGATTTTGTCATGGCCGTTGATCATGATTTCGGAGATACCGTCCGCTTCCAGGTACTCGTTGATGGGTTCCAGAAACGGTTTGACGAAGGCAAACGGGTCAAACCGGTAATGGGCGTCTTCGTCTTCCGCTTCCCCGTTTTCCCCTTCCGTTTCCGGGGTGGCGTCTTCCGGTTTCACCACCCGGAGGCTGAACGGGCCGATCTCAAAGGGGTCTCCCGGAGCCAGCTGAGTGGCACGATCAATCCGTTCGCCATTGATCAGTACCCCGTTGGTACTTTTCAGGTCTTCCAGCTCTACGGTGTCTTCAGAGATTTTGAGGCGGGCATGACGGTTGGACACCATCCCGTCGTTCAGGGAAACATCATTGGTCGATGCCCGCCCGATGAAGAGCAGGGACGACTGAATGGGGACATGCCGGCACGAACCGGTATCCGATCGGGTCACTTCAACCACGTAGGCCATAACAATCTCCTGAGTCTGAGTTTCCATTCATTATGCCAGATCACGTACCGGTTGCAAAGCATGTCCGTACGGATGCTTCACGGCTGATTGTTCTCCGGCGGGAAATGGTCCCTGTAATAGGTCCAGCTGGTAACATTGGGTTTCTCCCAGCTGTCATCCGTCGGCGGGTGACGGTATTCGGAGTGTTCGCGTTGCACAAGGGCCACCAGGTCTGCCGGCAGATCGTCAAACGTACCGGTCCACTTGTTTCCGTTACAGTGAAATACCAGGTTGCCCGGCCGGTTGCTCATTTGCATGAAAGGCATCCAGGGGCTGATCCGTGTCCAGGTGAGTTGACAGGGGATGCTGTCGATTTCGGGATCGGCAAGGTCTGCCGCCCGGCAGAAAAACTGGAACATCTCGGCTGCCTGGTACATGTCTGCGCTGCTTGCGTTGGGATACAGATCGGTTGGCAGCGGGGACGGGTACCGGAGAAAGATCTCCAGTCGCCAGGCAACGGTGTCCCCCAGCTGTTCCACCGGGATGGGAAAAACGTTCCGCTGTCCCTGCAGCGTCAGTTGCTGGTTGACGGGGTCATTCCAGATATGGATGACCGGCAGGGTTTCACCGGTCCATGGGTTGGTCCACTCTTCCAGGATTCTTCCGGTTTCCGGGTCCCGGAACACGGCCAATTCCCGGGTGAACAGTCGCCAGCCGTCTTCATGGGGGACGATGCGCCCGATGTTGATGCCTTCCAGGTTGAACAGGTGCCGGGCGGATTCCCCGGGCACCATGCTGTACACCGGACCCTGGAAGTGAAAGATCACCTCCCTGCCGCTACGGTCTCCCCGAAGCGCGGCGAAAGCGCGCAGGTTGTCTGCCGGCTTTGTCAGATCATATCCCGATTGCGGAGTGCCGGTTCGACAGGCCGTGCACAGCCACAGGCATCCGAGACCCAGCAGGAGTTTTGTGCGTGTCCGTTTCAT
>DAINNF010000135.1:0-7371 GCA_036736005.1 Acidobacteriota bacterium | reverse complement strand
CACGCAGCGCGTGAGAAGGCCAGGAACAGGCCGAGCAGCAGAATGACCAGCGCGGCTCCCATGTAGAGCACAATCATGAACGGTACAACAACGCCGGTGACCTTTCCGATGGACTTGATGCCTCCGATCAGAACAAGTCCGGTTGCAAGCATCAGGAGTCCACCGGTCCAGGCAACGGGAATACCGAAAGAGGTCTGCATGGCATCGGCGACCGAGTTGGACTGGACCATATTTCCGATCCCGAAGGCGGCGACGGCCGTAAACAGCGCGAACAGGACACCCAGAAACGGGGACTTCAGGCCGCTGGTGAGGTAGTACATGGGTCCACCGCACATGCGTCCGGCCTCATCCCGCGTGCGGAAATGGACGGCGAGCACCGCTTCGGCGTATTTGGTGGCCATGCCGAATAGTCCGGTAACCCACATCCAGAACAGGGCACCCGGTCCGCCAGCGGTTATGGCCGTTGCGACACCGGCAATATTCCCCGTGCCGACGGTGGCGGAGAGAGCCGTCATCAATGCCTGAAAGTGCGAAATATCGCCTTCTGCGTCTCCATCTTCCTTCCGTTTGATGAGTGCCAGCCAGAGTGCGTGCCCGAGTCGGGTCAACTGAATGAGCTGCAACCGGAATGTCAGGAAAATACCGGTTCCCAGAAGCAGGATGATGAGAGGCAGTCCCCATACAAGTGCGTCAATCCGTTCGATCAGTTCCATGCGTCGTCCCCCCTCCGCGTGATCGTCACTCCATGTTTGAGCACTGGACATTCTGCCACATTGATGTGCGCGTGATCAATGGCCGGTCCGCCGATCGTGAATCAACATCCCGGTCAGGCGGGTCTGGCAGAGAGGGGAAGTGTGGACCGAATGAAAAGGGAACAGAAGTGGTATATTCAGCGTATGATGAGACGGGAGGAGAACACATGTTGAAAACAATCAAAGCGGTGAAGTTCCTGTTTATGGGTCCGTTCATTTTACTGATACTGTTTATCATCAATTGGATGACTTCTCCGGGCCACTGGTGGGTGCAATGGGCGGCACTGGGAATCGGAATTGCCTGGGTTATCAGCCTGTTCCGGGTTCTGGGAGCTCTCGTTGTCGCAGGTGGACTGGCTGCGCTGATTGCCCATTTTCGGGGCGGACAGCGACCCGAACGCTGAAGAAGGGTGATCGGTCACGTTAATTCCATTGCTTCAGAATGGCGAGCGGTGAGCGTGCCAGACGTTCTGCAACGATCCGGCGTTCGTCCTGATCCAGAAAGCGGGACAGATCATCTGCCCGGAAGGCGGCCTTCCAGGATGGATGGTACTGGCTGAGAACAGACAGGGTGGCGGATGGAACATGTTGTTCCAGAAGACGGATGACTTCCATGGTGTTCTCCAGGTGTCCGGGCAGAATCAGGTGGCGAACCAGCAGGCCGCGAACGGCCACACCGTTTTCATCAAGTTCAAGTGGACCCGCCTGACGGGCCATTTCCATCAGTGCGGATAAGGCGGTGCGCGGATATCCCGCACATCCGGACAACTCCAGCGAAAGCGACTCATCCGCATACTTCATGTCCGGCATATAGATGTCCACGATCCCATCGAGACAGCAAAGAACCTGTACGGATTCCCAACCGGAAGTATTGTAAACAATCGGAATGTACAAGCCCTTTTCCGCGGCCTGATCCAATGCATCCAGAATGACGGGCAGGTAATGGGTGGGCGTTACCAGGTTGATATTATGGGCCCCATGTCCCTGAAGTTCCAGCATGGAATCGGCCAGCGTTCCTGTGTCCTGCATGTGTCCACGGGCCTGTTGACTGATATCGCTGTTCTGGCAGAAGCAGCAACGGAGCGTACAGTGAGAAAAGAAGATGGTTCCTGATCCGCTGAACCCTGAGATGGGGGCTTCTTCACCGAAATGAAGTTGGGTGGACGCCACCCGGATTCGTTGGGAGGCTCCGCATTGTCCCCGGTCACCGCGGGTACGGTCAATCCCGCACTCGTGTGGACACAGGCGGCAGCTGGTCAGCATCTGATGAAGGAGCTGTGCCCGTTTTTTCAGCTCTCCGTTGCGATGGAGTTGGGGATATCGAAGCACGTTCATACGGGACATAGGCAATCTCACACTGCGTTTGTTCTGTCCCCATACTAACGCTGAAACGGGGATCGGGCAATCCCTCCGGAATACGGCTGCGGGGAAACGAATGGAAGCGGACGTGGGATTGATGGAAGGGAGACGGGCAGATTCAGTTAATAAAAGACAGCTACGGGAGCCCGAACTCAGACGTAATCGATCCGCAATGCTGCCAGAATACTCCCTGCCAATCCGAATATGACGGAAAGCAGCACCATGGCAATCAGGTTTTCGGCGGGCATGCCGTCCAGGCGTGACAGGAACGGAAGATAGCTGAACCGGCTCAGATACTGGGACCGGATCAGGATGACGGTAATTTCGCCCAGCAGCATACCGATAACTCCGCCGCAAAAGCCCTGCAGCATGCCTTCCACCGCGAACGGGACGCGGATATATTTCATGTCGGCTCCAACCAGCTGCATGATCTCAATGTCCACTTTCCTGGCCAGGATGGTGATCCGGATGACGTTGTAGATGGTGAAAACGGAGGCCAGTACCAGAATGGCCGCGATCAGCATGATGAAAAAGGTGACTGCGGCGGTAATGGACTTCAGCTGCTCAAGGAAGAAGTTGGGTGAGTAGAACCCGGCCACAATGGAGGATTCATTCAGCGCTTTCCGTACCTCGGACAGTGCAGAGACGTCAATCCGAAGCCGGATACTGTAGGGAATCGGGTTGCTGTCCAGGGATGTTTCGATTTGGCCGGCCAGCGGGAAGCGCTTGGCGAGGCGCTGCATGCCCTCTTCGGGCGTCATGATATGCAGTTCGGATACCCCGTCCAGTCCTTTGAGCCATGCAGCCATATCATTTGTTTCCTTTTCGGTGGCATCGTCCGTCATGAAAATCGAGTAAACCGGCTGCTGCTCCAGGCGGGTCAGATAATGGTCGACGTTAAAGAAGACGGTTGAGAACACGGTGAGGATCGCAATGGATACGGAGATGATCAGGATGGAAAACACGCTCAACAGGCGGGAACGGTGGAAGTTGATCCATCCTTCTCTCGCAAAATAGATAAAATCACTGATCCAGTTCATACCGATCTCTCCGACAGATGCCCCAGGTCGAGCTGAAGGGTGCGTTTTCGCATGGTTTCAATCATGGCCCGGTCATGCGTTGCGATGACGACTGTGGTACCTCGGGAGTTAATCTTCTCGAACAACGCCATAATTTCAACGGAAAGCTCCGGATCGAGGTTGCCGGTCGGCTCATCTGCCAGCAGGATCAAGGGTTCGTTGACCAATGCCCGGGCAATCGTAATCCGTTGCTGTTCACCACCGGAAAGCTGTCGGGGATAATCGTTGTACCGGTGCTGGAGACCGACAAGCTTCAGGACATAGAAGGCGCGGTCCCGGATGAATGAAGCGGGATAACCCAGGACTTTGAGGATGAACGTGATGTTCTCGAAAACAGTCCGGTTTTCCAGTAGTCGGAAGTTCTGAAATACGACGCCGATCTGTTTTCGAAAATCAGGGATGTCCCCCTTGGAAAGCGTTATCGTGTTGCGGCTGTTGACCATAACCCGGCCGGTGGTGGGAAGTTCCTCCCGGAAGATCATTTTCAGAAAGGTGGTCTTGCCGGCGCCGCTGGGTCCGGTCAGGAATACAAACTCGCCTTTACCGATGGACACGTTGACTTCGTGAAGGGCCCGGTTTCCTTTGTCATAAACCTTGGTGACGTGGAAGAAGTTAATCAATGGCCTCTCCGTTGCTCATCCGGACGTGAATCGTATCAGCCTCTCACAAGACTTCGGCAGTGCCCGGCGATATCGTCGGCTTTCAGGTGATAGGCTTTCATCACATCATCACCCTTACCGGATCTGCCGAACCGTTCCACCACTCCGATCCGTTTCAACGGGGCAGGGTAGTGTTCGCACAGGGTCTCGGCGATCGCTGAGCCAAGGCCTCCGATGATGTTATGTTCTTCCGCCGTGACGGCACGTCCCGTTTTCCGGACTGATTGGACGATGGTTTCTGTGTCCAATGGTTTGAGGGTGGAAATATTGACCACTTCCACTTCAATACCTTCCGTGGCCAGTTGTTCGGCGGCCTGCAGCGATTCGGACACCATGACACCGCAGGCGAACAGGGACAGGTCGGTTCCTTCCCGGAGAATCCGGGCCTTACCGGGTGTAAAGGTCACATTTTCATCGAATACAACGGGTGTAGCGGATCGGGACAGACGCACATAGACGGGTCCTTTGTGGGATGCCGCAAACCGGATCGCCTGAACCGTTTCATGGTAATCTGCCGGTACGATCACCATCAGGTTGGGCAACACCCGGGTCACGGCCATGTCTTCCAGGGCCTGGTGCGTGGCACCGTCTTCCCCGACAGTCAGGCCGGAATGGGTGGCAACGATTTTCACATTCTGGTTCCCCAGACAGACCGCCTGGCGGACCATTTCCCACGCACGTCCGGTGGCAAAAATGGCGAACGAACTGGCAAACGGGATTTTCCCGGTGGATGCAAGACCGGCAGCCGTATTGATCATGTTCTGTTCTGCGATACCCATGTTGAAGAACCGGTCCGGAAATTCCTTGGCAAACATGGCGGTTTTGGTGGAACCGGACAGGTCGGCATCCAGTACCACAATATCCGGGTTCTCGTGCCCCAGCGCAACCAGGGTTTCTCCGTAAGCAACACGTGTGGCTTTCTTTTCCATAGGGATTACTCCGTCAGTAGCGATTTGATGCGGTTGCAGACAAATTCAACCGCGGTTGTATTATGAGCCCCCTCGGGAATGATGATATCGGCCCAGCGTTTAGAGGGTTCAACGAATTCTTCATGCATCAGTTTGACCTGGTTGAGATACTGGTCCACGATACCCTGAAGTTCCCGTCCCCGTTCATGGATATCACGGAGGATGCGACGCAGTACGCGTACATCCGCGTCCGTGTCCACATAGAGCTTGATATCGATCAATTCACGGATTTCTGCTATCCAGAAGATCAGGATCCCTTCCAGCACGATCACTTTCTTCGGCTGGATTTCCAGGTATTCTCCGGGTTCCCGGGTGTGTGTCTTGAAATTGTAAACGGGTTTGCGGATGGGCCGATTCTGTTTGAGAGACTTCAGGTGCTCGGTCAGCAGGTCAATATCCACGGAATTGGGATGATCAAAATTGATGGACGTTCGGTCTTCCGGGTTCATATGGCCCAGATCGCGGTAGTAGGAATCCTGGTCCATCAGGATAATCTCATCCCGCTCGAACCGCTTCATAATCTCGTAAGCGAAGGACGTCTTACCGGATCCGGTTCCACCTGCAATCCCGATCAGAAGATTGCTCATCGGCTCAACTCTTCCATTGCAAGCTGATATTGTTCTTCGTTGGGGGGCGATCCATGGAACTTGTAGTTGTTTTCCATGAACGAAACCCCTTTCCCCTTTATGGTATGGGCAATGATTGCCTGAGGGCGGTCCTGTACGGTTTTCGCGGTCTGAACCGCTTCGTGAATGGCAGCCATGTCGTGCCCGTCAATTTCCTGCACGTGCCAGTTGAAGGCCCGGAATTTGTCGGCAATGGGCTGAATGTTCATGACCTCGGATACGTTACCGTCAATCTGAAGGTCGTTGTTGTCCACGACTGCGGTCAGGTTGGCGGTCTGGTAATGTGCTGCGGCCATGGCGGCTTCCCAGACAATCCCTTCCTGGCATTCTCCGTCGCCCAGTATGGCGTATACCCGTTTCGTCGAGTCGGACAGGCGCATTCCCAGGGCCATGCCCACCGCCTGTGGAAAGCCCTGGCCCAGGGAACCGGTTGTGACATCGACTCCCGGGACATATTCGTTTTCCGGATGGCCCTGGAGAAAAGAATCGATCTGTCGGAAGTTCTCGAGTTCCGATTCCGGGAAAAATCCTCTGGCAGCGAGGCAGACATAATAGGCCGGGGTTGCATGTCCCTTGCTCATCACCAGCCGGTCTCCATTGAAAATGGTACGGTTTTCCAGCGGGTAGTCCATTTCTTTGAAGAACAGGTATGTCAGCACGTCGATGATGGAGAGAGAACCGCCGGGATGGCCGGACTGCGCCCGATAGACCATCTCGACAATCTGCTTCCTGAATCGATGCGCCCGGTCCTTCAACTGATCCATTGATTCCTGATTCACATCACCCTCCGCGGTTTGAATAAGTATGTACACCCGACCCGTCGGGCGGGTTATTCGGGTCATTGACCGTTTGAAAACGACCTATCCCCATTCTAGAAGAGGGCGGTTGCAGCTTCAAGGTGAAAACGGTTGAATCGGGTACGTGATGCGTTACAATGAGCCGTACAATACTTACCGAGGAGAAATACCATGGGCTTGCGCGACGACGCTTTGGCGTATCATGGGAGCGGACGGAAGGGCAAACTGGAAGTCACCCCGTGCAAACCGTGCGAAACTTCGAAAGATCTGTCATTGGCCTATACACCTGGAGTTGCTGAACCCTGTCGGGTGATTCAGGAACATCCGGAAGAGGTCTACAACTACACCAACAAGGGAAACCTGGTCGCTGTTCTGTCAAACGGAACGGCTGTTCTTGGACTGGGAAATATCGGTGCACTGGCCGGAAAGCCCGTCATGGAAGGGAAGGGTGTGCTGTTCAAACGCTTTGCGGATGTGGATGTCTACGATATCAACGTGGACACGCTGGATCCGGACGAAGTGATCAAGGTTGCCAAACTGATTTCACCGACATTCGGGGGCATCAACCTGGAGGACATCAAAGCACCGGACTGCTTCTATATTGAAGAAACCCTGAAAAGGGAACTGGACATTCCGGTATTTCACGATGACCAGCATGGTACCGCCATCATTTCAGCGGCTGCATTCCTCAATGCACTGGAGTTGACGGGACGCAAAATCGAAGAAACGGTCTGCGTTTTCTGTGGAGCGGGGGCCGCCGGTATCGCCTGTGCCAAGCTGTTCGTATCACTCGGCGTACGCTACGAAAACCTCTACATGGTGGACAGCAAGGGCGTGATCTACAAGGGTCGGACGGAAGGTATGAACCCGTACAAGGAAGAATTTGCACGGGATACGGACAAGCGCAGTCTGGCCGATGTAATGGACGGTGCGGACGCCTTTGTGGGTGTTTCCGTGAAAGACATGGTGACCAAGGAAATGGTCAAAACCATGGCACCGGATCCCATGATTTTTGCGATGGCCAACCCCGATCCGGAAATTCTGCCGGAGCAGGTGGCCGAAGTCCGGGACGACGTGATCATGGCTACGGGCCGTTCGGACTACCCGAACCAGGTCAACAACGTCCTGTGC
>DAINNF010000134.1:0-7393 GCA_036736005.1 Acidobacteriota bacterium | reverse complement strand
GTACTGCCGGTGCAGTGATATGGAAGCCCATCTGTTGCGATCCCCCGAAAGCCCCATCGTATTGCTCGAACGCCTGCCGGAAAGTGACGTACTGGAAGCATGCGCTCCCGGCAACCCCTGCCTCGGTGTCATGCTGCCCTATACTCCGCTTCATACCATCCTGATGGATGAACTGAATATCCCGCTGATTGCAACCAGTGGAAATCTGGCCGATGAACCCATCTGCATTTCGCCCTCTGAAGGCCTTCATCGCTTGTCGGGAATTGCCGACGCATTTCTCGTCCACAATCGGCCGATTGTGCGGCATGCGGACGATTCCATTGTCCGCATTATGGAGGGAAGAGAAATGGTACTGCGCCGCGCAAGGGGATATGCACCGCTTCCGGTTCCCGTACGGAATGTTCCCGACGGGATACTGGGCATCGGGGGTCAATTGAAGAACACGGTTGCATTTTCCCATCAGGAACGTGTATTTATCAGCCAGCATATCGGAGACCTGGAAACAACCGGGTCCCGTGAAACCCTCCGCCGCACCGTAATGGACCTGCCGGCCCTGTACAGGACCCCGCTCCGGCTGATCGCGTGCGACAGGCACCCGGACTATTCCTCCACGGTCGAGGCTCGGTCCATGAAAAGGGCGACCATCCCCGTTCAGCATCACCTGGCCCACACGTTATCCTGCATTCTGGAAAACGAGCTGGACCTACCGGTGCTGGGTGTCGCATGGGACGGCACCGGCTATGGCACGGACGGGAGTGTCTGGGGCGGCGAGTGGTTCTCGGTGAAAACGGACCGAATCCACCGGGTGGCATCCTGTCTTCCGTTCCCGCTTCCGGGGGGAGATTCGGCTGTTCGCGAACCCAGACGCTCCGCCGCAGGACTGCTGAACCGGTTGGATATCGATCCGTTCAAAGATCGGATACTCGGTCCCATGTTCAGTGAACCGGAAAAAAGAAACATACCTGTCATGTTGAAGCAGAGCCTCAACTGTCCCCTCACTTCCAGTATCGGACGTCTCTTCGACGGGGTCAGCGCCCTGCTCAACCTGGCCATGCGGAATCAATATGAAGGCGAAGCCGCCATGAAACTGGAATTTCTGGCGATGAAAGCCGGCAAACCCCGTCGCTACAATCTTCCCATAACGGAAGGGAACGGAGGATCACGACTCACCGTTGACTGGCAGCCGCTGATACGCGGTATACTGAAAGACCGGGACAGCGGCTGTTCGCCAGCCGACATTGCCATGGGATTTCACCTTTCTCTGGCTGAGACGGTGGCAGAAGTTGCTGCCCTGTGCAAAATAGAACAGGTTGCCTTGTCCGGCGGCTGTTTTCAGAATGCACTGCTCCTGAAACATACCGTGCGTGCAATCAAGGATGCAGGGTATCATCCTTACTGGCACCAGCGTGTTCCAACCAATGACGGCGGGATATCCCTGGGTCAGATCGGTGTTGCCGCCCTGATACATGACGACTCGTCTCCCGTGAATGTGGAGGTCTGATATGTGCTTATCTGTTCCGGGACAGATCCTGTCCATTACCGTCCAGGATGACCTGATCAGAACAGGGATTGTGGATTTCGGCGGGGTTCGCAAAGAGATCAACCTGTCCTATGTGCCCGAAGCCGAGAAAGGGGACTATGTCCTGATTCACGTGGGCTTCGCCATCAGCGTAATTGATGAGGAAGAAGCCAGGCTCACCCTGGAAACCCTGGAGGAGATCTCCAATATGGAACCCGGAGAGGATCCCGATGAAATACCTGGATGAATTCCGGGATCCGGAAAAAGTGCGGGCACTGGTCACGGCCATTGAACAGGAACACCGGAGGCCGATGCGACTGATGGAGGTCTGCGGCGGCCAGACGCACTCGATTGTGCGCAACGGACTGGATACGCTCCTCCCCCCGGACGTGGAATTGATCCACGGACCCGGTTGTCCGGTGTGTGTAACCCCGATCGCGCGGATTGACCAGGCCATCGAAATTGCATCCATGTCGGACACCATCCTGTGCTCCTTCGGCGACATGCTGCGGGTACCCGGATCCCGGGAAGATCTGCTCTCCGTCAAAGCAAAGGGGGGAGATGTCCGAATCGTCTATTCACCCATGGATGCACTTCAACTGGCCACCAGCAATCCAGACCGGCGGGTTGTGTTTTTCGCCGTTGGATTCGAGACCACTGTCCCCGCCACGGCCATGACCATACGTCAGGCTGAGCGACTGAACCTCTCGAACTTTTCCATGCTCGTCGCGCACGTCCGGGTTCCCCCTGCCATCGAAGCCATTCTGTCCGCCCCTGACAACCGGATTGATGGGTTTCTGGCCGCCGGCCACGTATGCGCGGTCATGGGATATCATGAATATGAGCCACTGGCGGCACGTTTCAGCACACCGATTGTGGTTACCGGATTTGAACCCACCGATATTCTTCAGGGAATCTGGATATGTATGCGGATGGTGAACCATGAAAACGCGTCTGTGGAGAACCCGTACAGCCGGGTGGTCAGCCGGGCAGGCAACAAACCGGCTCAGCAATTGATCCGGACCGTGTTTCAGGAAACCGACCGCCAGTGGCGCGGAATCGGCAATATTCCGGGCGGAGGACTGGAACTGCAGAAAAGTTATGAGCGCTTCGATGCCAGGTCCGTATTCCAGTTAACCGAAAAAGAAACACATGAATCCCGTGCCTGCCGGTCCGGACAGGTACTGCGGGGAACCATCAAACCGGATCAATGTCCCGCTTTTGCCACAACCTGTACTCCGGAACACCCGTTGGGCGCCACCATGGTATCCGGTGAAGGTGCCTGCGCCGCGTACTACCGCTATCGCCGCAAACCTGAAGGGAGAACGCCATGAATAAAGAAAACGGGATTCGATACACCGGAATGACCTGCCCCGTTCCGATCCGGGATTATCCCCATATCCTGCTGGCTCATGGGGGCGGCGGGCGGCTGATGCGGGACCTGATTGAAAAACTGTTCCTGACGGCTTTCCCCCCGGACACCTCATTGCATGACAGTTGCGTTTTTCCGGTTTCCTCACCCGAAATGGCCATGACAACCGACTCCTACGTGGTACGACCGCTTCAATTTCCGGGAGGAGATATCGGCTCCCTTGCGGTACACGGGACGGTCAACGATCTGGCGGTAAGCGGGGCACGGCCTCTTTTTCTGAGTGCCGGATTCATCCTGGAAGAAGGACTCTCCATGGAAACACTGTGGCAGATCGTAACCGCAATGGCAGATGCAGCCGCACAAGCCGGTGTTCGGATTGTTACGGGAGACACCAAGGTGGTGGAAAAGGGAAACTGCGACGGCATGTATATCAATACGGCCGGGGTCGGCGAAATCATAACGCCCGATCCCGTTCGACCGGAACGCATCCGTTCAGGAGATATCGTCCTTCTCAATGGAGATGTGGGCCGCCACGGCATCGCCATCATGGCTGTCCGGGAAGGACTGGCCTTTGACACCGAAATCCGGTCAGACAGTGCCCCTGTGTGGAAACAGGTTGAATCCATGATCGTGGACAACGTGGAACTTCACTGCATGCGGGATCTGACACGGGGCGGACTGGCCACGGCACTGCTGGAACTGGCCGACAGTGCCGGATGCCGGATTGAACTGGAAGAGACCCGGATTCCCGTGTCCGAGCCGGTTCGGGTTGCCTGCGAGATTCTGGGGCTGGATCCCCTGTTTGTCGCCAACGAAGGCCGTTTCATCACCTTTGTTCCCGAAACGGACGCAGACAGAGCGATCCACCTGATGAGACAGGCCGGCGCTCCAGAACCGGTTATCATCGGAAGCGTAACGGACTCTGGAACCGGCGTGACCCTCCAGGCGCCATACGGGACCAGTCGGGAACTGGATATGTTGAGTGGAGAACAGCTGCCGCGCATCTGCTGATCAGGATTCCTTCAGTTTGCGTGGATTCACCGCAATACCGGAAGCTGTTTTGAGTCCGGCCAGGGAACGGGGCAGCTCCAGCCGATGCCTGTGAAGAAGTGATTCATCCTGAAGCAGGTCCTCTGCAGTTGAATCCCGAACCACTGTTCCTTCATCCAGTAACAGACACCGGTCACAGGTCTCCAGAACAAAATCCAGATCATGGGACACCACAATCCGGCTGTGCAGGAATCCCCGGCAGAACCGGATCAACTCTCTTCGACTGGTGGGGTCCAGACCGGCTGAGGGCTCATCCAGGATCAGAATATCGGGCTGCATCGCAAGCACACCCGCAATCGCCACCGCTTTCTTTTCCCCCTCCGATAACCGGGCGGTCGGGCGGTCGCGCAAATCGCTGATTCCCAGCAATTCCATCCCCTGCAGACAGCGCTTCTCAACATCGTGCTCCTCCAGTCCCCGACTTCTCGGACCGAAAGCAATGTCTTCATATACCGTAGGCATGAAAAGCTGATCGCCCGGAGTCTGAAATACCAGTCCCACCCGCTGGTGAAAATTTCGACGGTTGCTGCGCTTCAAAGCAAGGTCTCCCAGGTAGACACGACCGGAAGTCGGCAGAAGCGCTCCCGTCAGGAGCAACGTCAACGTGGTCTTTCCCGCCCCGTTGGGACCCACAATACCCAGCGACTCCCCGTGGCAGACTTCCATGGTGACATCCCGAAGCGCCGACGTGCCATCCGGATACCGGAATGAAACCGCATCCATACCAATCACATGATGAGACATCAGAAAACCCTCGCCAAATAAGCAAGGCGGTCAAAGCCCAGGCATAAAACCACAATCAAAAGGGAAAAAAGGACTAGCGTCATCCCATCTGCCAGAGAAAATGAGGACGACCTGCCTTCCGGAAGCCGCCCCGTAAACCCCCGAATCTCTAAGGCACGGCCTACCCGCGCCCCCCGGCTCAAGGAGGCCGCAAGCAGTGCCATGATCGTCGCTGAAGCAGTATGCAGGGACATTCGTCTTCGCCCTCCGGACCGGAGCCGGTGTGAACGGATCACGGCACGCGCCTGGTCCACCATATCCTGCAGATAGCGGTACAGAAAAAACACGGTCTGAACCAGTGCTTTCGGCATGCCCAGTTTACCCGCTGCACGGGTCACAACCGGGAACGTCAGCAACGTCACCATCAGTACAGCCATCCAGACGGTCAGGATCGTTTTCATCACCACGCCAACACCCATCAGAAGCCCGGCATTGATATTCATTCCATATGAAAGGGGTACAGCCCGGGTATCCGACAGAAATGCGGCAACGCCAAGCAGAACAGCAAAAGGCAATGCCGTGGCAGTACGGGCAAGAATCCGTCCGACACGGAGTCCCGTTGCAAGCGTCATGAATATCGGAATGGCCAGAAATGCCAGCAACCGGTCCGGTCGCAATGAAGGAACCGAAACAACGCCCACAACAAACACCAGCGTCATCAGTAGAAGGACGCGGGGATCCCGTGATGTCAGTAAACCGGTCTGTTCTTCTGTTGAAGGAACTACGGGTGTCCGCTGATCAGCCATGCTTCCCCTCTACTCCCTGTCGGCCGCGCCTGCGCCCGATAAGGGCACCGGTGATCAGAGCAAGAAACAGCACAGCAACACTGCCCGCGAGACCCGGTACCGACAACAGATAACCGGCCTGTTTCTGTTCGTCTTCTGAATTTCTGATGGAATAATCCGGAAAGAGCGCCCAGTCCTTCTGAAGGGTAGAAACCGGTTCAGCATCATGGATCGAAGCCCCATTCGTTGACGCCCCGGAAACGACTGTCGTTTCCAGACTCCATTCCAGCCCATCGGGATGCGTGGAAGCATACCAGCTGATCCAGCCGGACAGAATGGCTGTCATGGCCAGAACCAATATACTTACCGGTCGTGAAATCCGGAGACCGGTCTGCGTTTCTGCATGGTCCCCTGAAAATGAGCGAACCAGAACCAGCACCCAGGCGGTTATCAGACCTTCCAGGACACCAATAGGCAGATGAATCCCCATCATCAATGCAAGAAACCGTCCGAACGGCAGATGCAGCATCTGCGAAAGATGTACCTGGATCACTGCGGCAAATGCCGCCAGCTCAATGGCGAGAATGGCCCCGCCGAAAACAACCGGTGCCGACCAGCCGGTCTCACGTCGTCCAAATGGTTTCACCAGAAAAGGGAAAACCAGGAGACAGGGAATGATTCCCATATTGAATATGTTCCAGCCCAATGCCAGTACGCCGCCGTCCGCAAACATAAGTGCCTGGATGATGAGAACGGCACTCATGGTAATCAAAGCCCGCCAGGGGCCAAAGAGACAACTGAGCAGCAGGGCACCGATCAGGTGCCCACTGGCGCCCGTGCCGGGAATGGCAATGTTGAGCATCTGAGCTGCAAACACAAAGGCACCCCAGATCCCCATTTCCATGGCTTCACGCCCATCGGTCCGTTCCGCCTTTTTTGCAGCAGTAGCCAGCGCCGCAGCAGTAAAGGCGATTCCAGTTGCCGCAACCGGAACTGAAAGCAACGCATCTGATAAATGCATGGAGACTCCCTCCCGGAGGGTTTTCCTCGATTATACAGGAATTGGACCGGGACACCCATGTTACGATGAAGGATATCTTCTTTATCCTTGCTCGACATGAACTGATACAATGTAATAGACTCAGATGGAATGTTATGTGAAGAAGAACACAACATACTCCCTGGAGGAAACGTGAAAATCAACGTAATCCGCAATGTCATGGAAGCAAATGAGCGCGCCGCGGAAGATGTCCGGAGTTTTACATCCCTGAACGGTATCAAGCTGGTCAACGTCATGGGTTCCCCCGGCAGCGGCAAGACGACACTGATTACGGGACTGATTCGTGAAATACGCAAACTGAATCGTACATGCGGCGTAATTGAAGGCGACATCGAAACGACCCGGGATGCCGAACTGATGGCCGAACTGGACATACCGGTTGTTCAGATCAACACATCGGTATTTGGCGGTCAATGCCACCTGGAACCATCCTGGATCCTCTCCGCTTTGAACCAGCTGCCAACCGGGGACCTCGATGTCGTCTTTGTGGAAAACGTGGGGAATCTGGTCTGTCCGGCCGAATTTGATATCGGTGCCGACCTTTCCATGGCAGTCTTGAGCGTGCCGGAAGGGGTGGACAAACCGACCAAATATCCCCTGATGTTCCGCACCGTCGACGTGGTGGCATTGACAAAATCCGATGTTGAATCGGTATTCGAATACGCCAGAGACGAACTGGAAAACGGTCTCAACACGGTAAATGGAAATGCAGGGTTGGTCTACGTCAGCGCGAAGAAGGGCGACGGTATGGTCGAACTCGTCCGGTTTATTACAGAACGCCTGGGCCTGGACACTCATGCATGAGTACGCCGTAACCCGGCAAATCCTGGAAATCGTCCTGGAAGAAGCTTCGGCAGCCGGCATGAAACGGGTGGATTCCGTCC
>DAINNF010000133.1:0-7407 GCA_036736005.1 Acidobacteriota bacterium | reverse complement strand
CGGCGGATGAATACACGCGGTTTTTGAAGATCGTCAATCAGGGCGAACAGGCGGAGCATGCACGGTCGAGGTTGATCGAATGGGGGTATATGCAGCCTCAAACTGCCCAAGGCAGCTGAGGCTGCACGTGCTGCGGGTTATTTTCCGCCCTGACGGCGTTGTGGACCTCCTTGGAATACTCACGTACCAGTTTACGTACGCTGTGCTTCCGCAGTGGTGCCGGGCAGTATCGGGAATTGGTCGTCCGTGTTGCGTATGAGATTTGAGAAAAGAACGAGAGTATTATCAGATTGGAGGAATCAATGAGAACAATCGTGACCATATGTATGGTGCTGACCGTAATGACGGTCGGGGCCGGTGAACTGAAAATGGAAAAGGCCTGGGAAACGGATTCCGTCCTGACCACGGTGGAATCGGTCAACTGGGATGCGATGCGGGGTGTGCTGTACGCTTCCTGTATCAACGGCACTCCCATGGACAAGAACGGAAAGGGATTTATTGCCAGACTGAAACCGGACGGCACCATGCTGGACCTCAACTGGGTGACCGGGCTCAATGCCCCCAAAGGAGCGGCCATTGTGGGTGCCACGCTTTATGTGACCGACGTGGATGTTCTGGTGGCCATCGATATCCCGTCGGGGGACATCATCGGGCGATATCCGGCAGAAGGGGCTACGTTTCTGAATGACGCTGCGGCGGGTCCGGACGGTGCGGTGTATGTGTCGGAATATGCGGATGTCAGCGCGGTTTACCGGTTTGACGGAAAGAAGATGGCGATCTGGTTCAAGGATGACCGGGTGCCCCGGCCCAATGGACTGGTCGCGGAAGCGGATGGACTGATCGTGGGAAGCGGGGACAACGGAAACATTGTGAAGGTTGCCTACGCGGACAAGCATGTGACGATGCTGGACCGGAGCCGGTTTGGCGTGGATGGACTGATTCCGTACGAAGGCGGGTTCATCACGTCGGACTGGAGCGGGCATGTGATGTTCCTGAAGAACCGCAAGGTCGAGATGCTGATGGATACGACAGCGGAGAAAGTGAATGCGGCGGATCTGGGGTTTATTCCGGGGTCCAAATTGATTTTGGTTCCGACGTTCTTCGACAATCGGGTCGTCGCATACAAGCTGATCAACGAATAAGGACGCTGGCGGTTTTTTTCGCGTGTTGCGGGTTGGTTGGACGGTATGCCTGATGATGGCCTGTTTGACGATCGTCGCGGAGGGAAACGGGAAAATGGACAGAGAATCGGCGTTGCAGGTACTGGAACACTATCTGGGCACATGGGAAATCGTCATCGAAACGGAAGGCTCTCCCCTGACTGGGGGGGAATATACCGCCAGGTGGGTATTGGATGGTTCGTTTGTGGAAAAAACCGGGTATCTGTCTTCCGGGGACGATGCGGACGAAATGGAAACCACCACCTGGATGACATTCGACGGGGATGCGGGCGTGTACCGGATGTGGTCATTCATGTCAGGTGGCACCGCCAGTGAAGCGGAGGCCACCTGGGACCCGGAGACGCGAACCATGACCGATATCCGGCGTCATGACGGCATGATCTTTACCACGAAGACCCGATTCGTGGGGCCGGATATCCAGAAGTGGTCCATGGAAACGGTGGACGCAGAAGGTGACGTG
The DNA here is from genome assembly GCA_036736005.1 of Acidobacteriota bacterium. Lineage (GTDB taxonomy): Bacteria > Acidobacteriota > Holophagae > Thermotomaculales > Thermotomaculaceae > DAINNF01. The sequence continues at coordinate 5,766 of DAINNF010000133.1, read as the reverse complement.
CTCAACCGGCTGGAAGGGACCAATAAGCGATTGAATCGCTGACATCACGGGAAACCGTTTCCTAGTTCCCCTGTCGCTGAATATGGACAGAGCAGTCCGGCAGCGGGTACAATTCCGTTATCACCAGTTGTTCATGCAGGAGGCCAATCATGGCAACATCGGAACCTGTGCATCCGAAAAGCCCATTTCGAAACCTGGTTTACGAGATCATATTTGAAACCCGCACGCCGGGGGGCAGACGCTTTGACGTGATCCTGCTGTGGGCCATTATTCTGAGCGTGGTGGTGGTGCTGCTGGAAAGTGTCACCGATATCCGGACGGTGTACGGCCGGGAATTGAACCTGCTGGAGTGGTTCTTCACCATTCTGTTTACCATTGAGTATGGCTTTCGTCTGTACAGCGCCCGGAGCGCGTTCCGGTATGCCTTCAGTTTTTTCGGGGTGGTGGATTTTCTGGCCATTGCGCCCACCTTCATCAGCCTGATCCTGCCGGGAGTCCATTACCTGGTGGTGATCCGGATACTGCGGGTGCTGCGTATTTTCCGTATCCTGAAACTGACCGACTATTCCAGCCAGGCCCAGCTGATCATGGGGGCGCTGGTGACCAGCCGCAAGAAAATCAGCGTCTTTCTGCTGGGGGTACTGACACTGGTGGTGATCATCGGATCGCTGATGTATGTCATCGAGGGAGAAGCCCACGGCTTCAGTGATATTCCCACCAGCATCTACTGGGCTATCGTTACCATGACCACGGTGGGATACGGCGACCTGTCTCCCCAGACGCCGGTGGGCAAGATGCTGGCCGCGGCGGTAATGATCATCGGTTATGCCATCATCGCGGTGCCCACCGGGATTGTGACGCTGGAAGTGGCCGAAGCCACGCGAAAAGGAGCTTCCCGTGTGTGTGGGAGTTGTGGAAAGACCGGTCATGACGGGGATGCGGGGTACTGTAAACACTGTGGCGCCCCGCTCTGACATGCCGGCTGGCGGTTCTTTTCGAATGCTGCGGGTCCTTTTGCACCCTGACGTTGTTGCGTCCCTCCTCGGAATGCTCACGTACCCACTTACGTACGCTGCGCTTCCTCGTCGGGACGCGCCTTGTCAGGGCACAAAATTCCACCGCAGTTGAGCCGGCAGCTGGGACGATGGGCAGTTGTCTCATCGCGCGATTGGAGGTTGACGGGGCTCGGCTTCATCCGCCTTGTCTCCGATGAAAACTCCACGCCAGTGTTGCCGGGAAGTTTCTGTCGGATCAGAGATCGTGAGGTAACGCGTGTGATGGATTACAGTTGGTCCGGGAATACGATGCCGGATCGCAGGAGGATTTAATCTCCGTGTTTAGAGGGCAAATTATGTTGGGTGTGACGATATTTGATGTTATCGGGATCATCGGTGTCGTACTGATCATCGGGACCTACCTGCTGTTGACCACCGGCCGGATGAAATCGGATGGCTGGCGCTATCCGGCGCTGAACGGACTGGGGGCGGCGTTAATCATGGTGTCCCTGATGGTGGACTTCAACCTGTCGGCGTTTGTTGTGGAGGCGTTCTGGCTGGTGATCAGCGTGATTGGAGTTGTTCGCTTTTTCGCCAAGTTGCAGCGGTAAGAACCGGATCGGATCTGCGGGTAGGAACCCGCTAATGGTCGGAACAGTTTCAAGTTTGTCTGGATGCGAGCATCCACAAACCTCCACCGTTCCTCCCACCTGCTGACGCAGGTCCCGATCCTCATTTTGCTTTCACCGGCATCATTCTCCCTCTCCCTCCATCCACTGAAACGTCCGGGCATGACCTTCTGGCAGCTTACACACCCTGCGCGGCGAAACTCATGACCATAAGGTCTATTCTTTCTTGCTCCGGGTGCAAGCACCACCAGAAGGTCCAACGCGGACGTTTCCCCATTCGCCGCTGGCGAATCGGGGGTAGGTCAGGAGAACTAACGTTGTTCACGAGCAGTTCTGTCACGCATGTTTCTCGGATTGCGAATTCCATCAACTCGGCTTTGACCGCCTTGCCTCGGTCAAGACGTTTGTGTCTGACCGCGACGGACCGTACTGCGGGCTCTTTTGCACCCTGACAATGTAGTGCCTCTTTTCTGGCTGCGCCGTGTCAGTAGACAAAATCCCTCCGCAGTTATGCCGCAACGGTTAAGACGGAGATTGCGTTTAAGTTTCGGCACATCTCCCCCTCGCTCTGGTCAAGTGATCTCTGAAACCGTCTCAAGCTGAAACTGAAACTCAATCTTAAACTTCTCTTCTCACTGCAGCGCCCGATGCGCGGCGACGGGATTGTCGGTGGACAGGATATCGGCACCGTTGTTGATCAGTGTGGTGTAGACCACCGGCCCCCGTGCCGCGGCTTTGTTGTCCAGGTTGTGCATGGTCCCGAGTATGGCCCGGATGCCGGCGTTATGCAGCAGTTCGTACACCTGCCGCCGGGGTTCATAAACGCCGACAAAGCCCAACAGTCTGCCATGGGGAATCTTGCTGTCCAGCAGTCGTTGTGTGCCGTCCACCCCGGAAGCGGATGCCGAGATCATCAGCTCCGGTGCCAGTTTGTGGACGGCCATGGCCTGCTCCAGCGTGTAGGTGATGATGACACTGTACCCCCGGGCATTCGCCTGACGGACAGCGGCGATGACCGGCGAATAGAGGTCGGCTTTCACATCGATGGTCAGGATGGCTTTATCCCGCGCCCATTCCAGCACCTGCTGCAGGGTGGGTACCGTGAAATCCGTTACGGTTCCGCTGTTGTCTTTCAATTTGAGTGTCTGAATGGTGGGGAAATCGGTTTCAGCTACCGGACCGGATCCGGTGGTGGTACGGTCCAGTGTTTCATCGTGCATCATGATCAATTCACCGTCCGCGGTCCGGCGGACATCGCATTCGATGATACAGAATCCGATCGCGTCCACGGTGTTCTGAAAAGTCTCGATGGCGTTTTCCGGGTATCCCGGTGCAGGACCGCCCCGATGGGCGCTGATCAGGGGTTTGGTGTCCTCTGTCCAGTGCAGTTCCGGGCGAATCTGGGCAATGCCCGGGATTACAAGCAGGATCCCGATCAGGCAGATCCAGAAGCGCTGTTTCATGATCTCCTCCGTTTTTCGCTGACCGACCATCAGATTATCCGGCACGGTCGGCATGTTTTTCCTGTGGTTTCGGGTATTCAGTTTACCCCATATGATCCCGCTTGCCCATCCTGTCGGATGAATTCAGGGAACCGCAGGGTTTCCTTTCTTTTATGGCCGAATTTGACAACATACAGAAAACAATATATAATAAGTTTGCGTTATGAGAGACTACTGTATCGAATTGCCGGTTGAACCACCAGACTGAACCAATCACACCTGACATTCCTGGACACGATGGCGTTGTTCGATCCACCTGTGTGGATGCATGCAGAGGTCCGTCTAATCCCCTGAAAGGAGCATTTGATGCGAACGGTTTTTGATGCCGATCCCATCCATATTTTTGATTTACTGCCGCACTTGTTGCGGTTCAAGAACAAAGAAGTGGTCATCAAGTATGGTGGTAACGCCATGGTGGATGACGAGCTGAAACGAAACGTGATCCGTGACATTGTATTCCTGAAACTGATCAACCTGAAACCGGTGGTAGTTCACGGCGGCGGCCCGGAAATCGACAACCTGCTGGACCGGGTCGGCATCGAGTCCACCTTTGTGGAAGGACACCGGAAAACCGACGACGACACCATGGAAGTGGTGGAGATGGTGCTGAGCGGAAAGGTCAACAGTGAACTGGTGAAGCTGATCAATCTGGAAGGTGTCAGTGCAGTCGGTCTGTCCGGCAAGGACGGCGCCCTGGTGACCGCGCGGAAACATCATCGCCGGCTGAAGAAAGACGGCCGGGTCCGCAAACTGGACCTGGGTCACGTGGGAGAAGTGGCGGAAATCAACACGGACCTGTTGCGGGTACTGATCGACCATGACCACATACCGGTGGTCTCCCCGGTTGCTGTGAGCGAAAGCGGTCAGGATTACAATATCAATGCGGACGTGCTGGCTGGAGAGGTTGCCGCATCCCTTGAGGTGGAAGAAGCTGTATTCATCACGGACGTGGACGGCATCCGTCGGGATGCGGATGTTTCGGACAGTCTCATCAAAGAGATGGATGTTCCCACGGCACGGGACCTGATCGATCAGGGCGTGATCCGGGGGGGCATGATCCCCAAAGTGGAAGCCGCCATCACCGCCATTGAAGGGGGCGTTCACAGAGCACACATCATAAACGGGACGATTCAGCATTCCATTCTGGCATCGCTGTTGAGCGATGAGGGAACCGGAACGCGGATCCACCCGATTAACGAATAAATCTGAAAAGGAGTTTCCATTGTCATTGTTGAATCGACTGAAAGAATTGGACGAAGCCCATCACATGGCCATTTACGGCCGGGAACCGGTCGCGCTCGTAAAAGGCAGCGGTTCCCGCGTCACGGACGGTGAGGGGCGCGAATATATTGATATGCTGGCGGGCATCGCGGTCACCTCTCTGGGTCATTGCCACCCGGCACTGGTGAAGGCGATCCAGCAGCAGGCCGAACAATTGATCCACTGTTCCAACCTGTACTATACCGAACCTCAGGCGGCGCTGGCGCGCATGCTGACGGAACTGTCCGGGCTGGACAAGGTATTTTTCTGCAATTCCGGAACGGAAGCGGTGGAAGGGGCCATCAAGCTGGCCCGGAAATGGGGCGCCAACCACGGAAAAGGCGGTACCATCATCACCTTCCGGGGGTCATTTCATGGCCGGACGCTCGCTGCACTGGCCGCGACCGGACAGGACAAATACAAGAGCGGGTATGAACCCTTGCCCCGGGGTTTCCGATACGCGGAATTCAACGACCTGGACAATGTGGAAGATGCAATTGACGATGATGTCTGTGCCGTCATGGTGGAGCCTGTACAGGGTGAGGGCGGCGTCCGGATCGCGGACGAATCGTTCATGGCCGGATTGCGCAAACTCTGTGACCGAAAGAAGGTGCTGCTGATCCATGACGAAATCCAATGCGGCATGGGTCGGACAGGTACATTGTTCGCATTTTGCGGATACGGTACAACCCCGGATATTGTAACCCTGGCCAAGGCACTGGGCGGCGGGATGCCGGTCGGTGCGGTACTGGCAAAAGAGCATATTGCCACCCAATTCGGACCGGGTGACCATGGCACCACCTTCGGCGGAAACCCGCTGGCGTGTGTTGCGGCGCTGGCGGTTCTGGGCGTGCTGGAAGGAGAATCCCTGCCGGAGCGGGCCCGGGAGATGGGCGACTACCTTGTGGAACAACTGGAAAAACGGATCGGTGGTCATCCGGCGGTCAAAGAGGTGCGCGGACGTGGCCTCATGGTGGGCGTCGAGCTGACCGGTAAAGGCAAAGACGTGGTGGCCCGTATGCGGGAAAACGGCATTCTGGCGAACTGCACAACGGGCGACGTGATCCGGTTCGTACCCGCCCTGACCATTCCGAAGGAAGATCTGGACACCGCCGTGAACCGGTTGGCGGAGGCACTGGAGGCCGTCCATGGGTAACGGACGTCTCACGGTCGGCATTGCCGGGGCCACCGGATATACCGGAGCGGAACTGGTCCGGATCCTGGCCCTGCATCCCCATGTTGAGATCGGTCTGATTACGTCGGAATCCCACGCGGGTAGGCAGTTGGAAGAGCTCCATCCCCATTTGTGCGGGATCCATGAAGCGCCCCTGGTGAAACTGGCGAATGCCGATCTGGATTCACTGGATCTGCTGTTCCTGG
>DAINNF010000132.1:0-7676 GCA_036736005.1 Acidobacteriota bacterium | reverse complement strand
AGACCCTGCATATCCGTCTGGCATTGGGCGACTTGACCGAAGCACTGCTTTTGCCGCGCGGCGGTTTCTATCAGACAACCGGCGGCAACTGGGTATTCGTGGTAGACAAGTCCGGCGACTTTGCGGTTCGAAGACCGGTGAAGCTGGGTCGCTGGAATACGGATGTTTACGAGGTGCTGGAAGGGTTGCAGCCCGGAGACCGGGTCATCACATCCAGCTACGAAGGCTATGGAGACATGCAGCGACTGGTGTTTTGAGCAAACAGAAATCAACCATTCCCATAAGCAGGAGGGGGACATGATCAAGACTGTGAATCTGAACAAGGTGTTTCGAACTGACGAAGTGGAAACGACTGCGCTGAACAACATCAATTTCAGTGTGGAAGCGGGCGAGTTTGCCGCCATCATGGGGCCGTCCGGATGCGGAAAATCCACATTGCTGAACATTCTGGGCCTCATCGACAACCCCACTTCCGGTGAGCTCTGGTTCCTGGGAAAGGAACTATCCAGGTATTCCGAGCGTCAGCGGACCAGTTTCCGCAAGGGTAACATCGGGTTTGTCTTTCAGAGCTTCAACCTGATCGACGAGTTGACGGTGTATGAAAACGTTGAACTGCCCCTGTTGTACCTGGGTTATTCCAATACCGACCGGAAAAACCGGGTCGAAGCGGTACTGGAACAGATGAACCTGATTCCACGGCGTAACCACTTTCCGCAGCAATTGTCCGGTGGTCAGCAGCAGCGCGTGGCGGTAGCCCGGGCCGTGGTGGCGGAACCCAAACTGATTCTGGCGGATGAGCCGACCGGTAACCTGGATTCCGAACATGGCGAAGAAGTCATGAATCTGCTGACCCAACTGAATGAGAGCGGTACCACCATCATCATGGTAACCCACTCTCCTTCCCACGCAGAGTATGCGCAGCGGGTTATTCACCTGTTCGACGGTCAGGTGGTTTCCGAGAACATGAACGGAAAATTCAAGCTGTAACCGATTTGCGGTGATCCCACATAACGGACGAAAGTGAGGGCAGGAACATGATACGCAATTATCTGACAGTTGCTTTCCGGGCTTTGAGCCGGAATCGGTTGTACTCGTTCATCAACATTTTCGGTCTGGCCGTGGGGATTGCCGTGTGCACATTGATCCTGATGTGGGTCCAGGACGAATGGTCCTACGACAGGTTTAACGAGAATGGCGACCGGGTAGTGCGGGTGGAACGGATGGGAACCTGGCAGGGTCGCGATTTTCATGTTCCGGTGACAGGTCCCTTGTATGGCCCCCAGTTGAAAGCGGAATATCCGGAGGTGCTGGAACAGGCACGACTCTATCCGATTGTACTGCCGGTACATGACCATCGGAACTTCATTCACCAGGAGCGGTTGTTCTTCACCGATCCGGGAATATTCCGGATATTCACCCTTCAGTCGATGGGCGCTGAACTGGATCACGCACTGGATCAGCCCAACACTGTTGTCCTTTCCCGGTCTGCGGCCATGCATTATTTTGGAGAGACCGATGTTGTCGGACGTCAGCTCCTGATGGATTTCAACGACCAGAACGTTGCCCTACAGGTGACCGGCGTATTTGAGGATATGCCGAGGCAAACCCATGTCCGTCTGGACCTGCTGGTATCCATGAACACACTGCCGGCCCTGGTGGGACAGGACAGGCTGAATACCTGGCTGAATAACTTCCTGTACACATATTTACTTCTGGATAACCCCGGGAGTGCGGAGAAACTGGAGACGAACAGCCGGGCATTTATTGAAAAATACCTGGCGGAAACATTCAAACCATATCTGGGCAACCATAAAGTGAGTGACGTGTTTCACCTTCACTTCTGTCCGATGTACGACATCTATCTCAAATCCAATTTGAGCTGGGAGGTGGGTGAGAACGGAAGCATAACGCAGGTGATTACCTTCAGCATTGTGGCGTTGCTGATCCTGCTCACTGCATGCATCAACTTCGTCAACCTCTCCACTGCGCGGGCCGGCAAACGGTCCCTCGAGGTGGGTGTCCGGAAGGTCAGCGGTGCACTGCGTCGCCAGTTGTTCTACCAGTTCCTGGCGGAATCGGTGGCCCTCTCCCTGGTGGCACTCGTGCTTTCCGCGGCACTGGTGGAGTTGTTCATGCCGTTGTTCAACCACTTTTCCGGAAAAGAACTGGGTTGGCTCGGCATTCTGAACATCCGCACCATGAGCATTCTGCTGGCCGTTACCGTAACGACGGGTTTGCTGGCCGGTATGTATCCGGCGGTATTCCTGTCCTCGTTCCGCCCGGTTCTGGTTCTCAAGGGAGTATTTCGCTCCGGGAAAAACTACCTCCGGGTATCACTGGTGGTTCTGCAGTTTGCCATTTCGGTGGCGCTGATTGTCTGCTCCATCGTGATCCGGCAGCAGTATGCATACTTTACGGAAAAGGATCTGGGATACGACAAGGAACAACTGCTGGTACTGAATGTGGAGGGGGACGAGGTGATACAGGGTCTCGATGCATTCCGAAATGAGTTGCTCCAGGATCCTCGAATTCTGGCTGTTTCGGCTTCTTCACATGTGCCTTCCAGTGAGAGTATCGGCGATTCCGGGTACTTCCGGGAGGGGGATCCGTCCAATGAACCCCATGTTGTCTTCAATATCGGGGCAGACGAAAACTATCTGGACACCTATCGGATGGAACTTGTGGCCGGACGGAACTTTTCCCGGGAAATGGGAACGGATGAAGACACGTTCATCTTGAATGAACAGGCCGTAAAGGAAATGGGGTTTGCCTCAAATGAAGAGGCCATCCAAAGTCGTGTGGGCGTGGTCAACCGGCAGGGGGAAATTGAATATCACAACATCGTGGGCGTGGTGCGGGATTACAACTTCCGTTCTCTTCATCACAGGATTGAACCCCTGTCCATCCTCTACTCCCATGACTGGGTGAACCATGTGTCTATCCGTATTGCTCCGGGCAATCCTACGGACATCATGGCCCATATTGAACAGACCTGGAACAGGATATTCCCTGGCAAAGAATACAGGGCGGCGTTTGCCGACGATAGACTGAACCGGTTTTACGTGAAAGAACGCAAGGCCCAGGACCTGCTCTTCTCCTTCACCATCCTGGGCATTTTCATTGCGTGTCTGGGGCTTTACGGATTGGCGGCATTCTCCGCGGAGCAGCGGGTGAAGGAAGTGGGCGTACGCAAGGTGATGGGTGCCGGAACGCATGATATTGTGGGCATCTTCCTGAAGGAATTCGGTCGCTGGGTCCTGATTGCCAATCTGATCGGCTGGCCGGTGGCCTGGTATTTCATGGACCGGTGGCTGCAGGGATTTGCCTACCGGATCACACTGTCTCCGCTGCCGTTTCTGACCGGTGCCCTTATTGCGCTGGCGATTGCCATGGGAACGGTCAGTACCCAGGCATTGAGAGCCGCATCCGGAAACCCTGTGGATGCACTGAAATACGAATAACCTGTCGGGACAATAAGAAGGGGGTCGAACGATGATCAGGAATTTTCTGCTCACAATGTTACGGAATATGAAACGAAACCTGTTGTTCACCATGATCAACATTGTGGGACTGTCAATCGGCATTGCCGCGACACTTTTTATCCTGTTGTGGATACGGGATGAGTGGTCGGTGGACAAACACCTGGTCAACGGAGATCGCGCCTATCGGGTAATTGAGATACAGAATGCAAAAGGCCGTAATCCTTCCCATGTCCCCTTCCGGCCGATGCCCCTGGCAGATGCATTGGAACTGGAATTCCCGTCTGTTGAGGAAGCCGTCCGTATCTGGCCGCTTGGATCAAACGAAATTGGTGTCGGGGACCGCAACCTCTTTGTCGACCGGGTGTATGCGGTGGGGGACGGTTTCTTTGACATCATGACATACAAGCTGACAGGCGCGGATCCCGATACCGTACTGGAGTCCCCATACAACGTTGTCATTACACGAAAGGTCGCCACCCGGTTGTTCGGCGATGATGATCCATTGGGAAAACATATCACGCTTCGTGGTTATGATATGAAAGTGATGGGCGTGATCGAAGATATGGGGACCCGGGACCATCTGGAACCGGACCTGCTTGTTTCAATGCCCACGATTCGGGCACTGGGTATCTTGCCTGAGGATTTCTTCAATGCATGGGGGAACAACAATCTCTTCACATACGTCCTGTTACGTCCGGGTACCGATCCGGCGGCCCTGGAAGCCCAGTTCCATGATTTCATGGCCCGCCACCGGGACGGAGAATACAACAATGTTTCCTACCTGCAGAATGTCCGCGACATTTACCTGCATTCGGAAGAAGTCGGATATGCAGGTACCTGGCTGAAGGGGAGTATTCGATACCTGTATATGTTCGGCGCCATTGCTCTGTTCCTGATTCTGATCGCCTGTTTCAATTTTATGAACCTGGCCACCGCCCAGGCGACCGGCCGATCGAAGGAGGTCGGCGTTCGCAAAGTTGTGGGTGCGACGCGCGGTCAACTGATGGCCCAATTCTTCACCGAAACCCTCATGTTAACCCTGCTCGCTTTCCTGATTGCCGTGGCTCTTGCAGAGCTGTTATTGCCTTATTTCAATGAATTATGCGGAAAATCCCTTCAATTGCAGTCGCTGTTGAGCGTCCGGTATGTCGTTCTTTCCGTGCTGCTGCTGCTCTTTGTGGGTCTGGTTTCGGGAAGCTATCCGGCGGTTTATCTGTCGCGCTTCAGACCGGCACGTGTACTGCGGGGGGAAGCGGGAGGCAGCGTGCTTTCCATGAATCGATTGAGACGCATCCTGGTCGTCATTCAGTTTGCGGTTACGGTGTTTCTGCTGGGAGCCACCGGTGTCGTTTTCTACCAGTTGCGTTTCGTTCAGTCCATGGATCTGGGATATGACAAGGACCACGTATATGTGATCCGGTTGACGGAAGACATGGCGGATAAGGCGGTCATTTTGAAAGACCGTCTCGCCCGGATACCCGGAGTCCAGTCTGTTTCGGTGAGCAGTACGGTACCGGGTCGGGGCGCAAACGGGGAGTGGGGATCCGAACCGGTCGGGTATGAGGGGGATGAGACATGGACCATCCCACTGATCAATATTGACGACAATTACCTGAAAACATACGGGATCCAGCTGGTCGCGGGGCGTCAGTTCGTGACGGACGGTTCCGGTTCTTCCGATGGTCAGATCATGATCAACGAAACAGCCGCCCGGCAACTGGGTTGGGAGAAACCCATTGGACAACAGTTGAGGATTCCCGGTAAATCAGAAGACCCGTTTGTGGTGGTGGGTGTGGTGAAGGATTACCACATCAAATCACTTCACGACAACCTGGAGCCGGTTATCTTCTTCCCCACACGGGGAGGTCAGCGGATCAGTATGCGGATTGCGGAAGACGCCGATGTTGCCGCCATCAAGTCGGGTTGCGAACAGGCATGGAATGAGTTTGCTCCGGGGCGGGCTTACCGGTCGTATTTTCTGGATGAAGTCACCGGAGCTCTGTACCGGAATGATGAACGGGCCGGCAGCATTGTGGGGCATGGTGCCCTGCTGGCCATCCTCGTGGCCTGCCTGGGGCTGTTCGGATTGGCGGTATACGATACAAAACAAAGAACCAAAGAAATCGGGATCCGCAAGGTTATGGGGGCGTCGGTTGCACGGATTGTAAGCTGGCTTTCCCTGCGCTTTACCCGTTGGCTGATTGTCGCCAACATTCTGGCCATACCGGTATGTGCATGGATCATGAGCCGCTGGCTGGGTCAATTTGCTTATCGAGTAGACACGGTGCTTCCGGTTTATATCGGAACGGTCGTGCTTTCCGTCCTTGTGGGATTGTTGACCGTGTGTGGACAGGTATGGCGGGCCGCCCGGGCGAACCCGGTGGAGGCCCTGAAGTATGAATAGTCTGCGGAATCGGATCTGTGGGGAATTGAATCAGGCGGTTCAGCATCATCCACAGCCGTGCCGCGGGCTGGAGAACGAAACGGCGGGCTCGCAAGATGCCGGTGTTTCTGTTCTCAGGGATGGACCGGTCCCCCGAACGCCATCAACGGGGTCCGAAGGCAGACGGGGCCGGTCCCATCCTGGAATCGGAGCATCTGCTAATCCGGCGGATGCATTGCGGTCCGAATAGTACGAACGGAAGGAGAGGCACGACCATGCTGAAGAATGTTCTGATTGTGACCATACGAAATCTTTTGCGGGATCGGGGCTATACGCTGGTCAATATTCTGGGGCTTGCTGCGGGTTTTGCCGGTGCACTGGCGATTGCTGTTTTTCTGCGGGGAGAACTCAGCTTCGATAAGTGGAATTCGAATGCGGAACGGCTGTATCGGCTGAATGTACACAGTGCCAGTCCGGAGGGGGAGCGGCTGTATGCGATGTCTGCGCCGGCCATGGGTCCGTATATTCGGGACGTACTGCCCGAAGTTGAAAAGTCGGTCCGGTTGTGCCCGGCGCCGGAATCCATTTTCCGTGTATCGGACCGTTCGTTTTCCGGTTCCTTTTTCTACGCGGATCCGGAAGTGGTTGCGTTATTTCAACTGAATATCGAGTCGGGTAACACCCGGTCACCTTTGACGGGTCCCGACCATGCCATTCTTTCGCGTTCGTTGGCTCAGGCCTGGTTCGGGAACGAGCCGGCTGTGGGAAAACAGATCAGTTTCAATGACGGCATCGTGTTGACGGTGGATGCCGTATTTTCGGATATGCCGGAAGCCTCTCACCTGTCCAGTGACATGTTTGTTTCCATCGATACAATGACGGATAACCGTGTATGGGGGCCGGGTGCTCTCGGAACCTGGACCGGGTTCAATTTTTATACCTATCTGCTGACACGTCAGGGGACCGGGAAATCGGACCTTACTGAGAAAATCGATCGCATTTTCCAGCAGCAGATACCCGATCAGGACAAAACCCGATATGCAGCCCGCCTGGATCGGGTCGATCGGATATATCTGTATTCTTCAGCAATCTTTCCGTCCGGTCCGACCGGTGATATCCGTAATGTGATGCTGTTCATGCTGATAGCTCTGCTGGTCGTTCTGCTGGCCGCCATCAATTTTGTCAACCTCTCCACCGCCCGATCCATGAACCGGGGAAGGGAAGTGGGGATCCGGAAAGTGGTGGGTTCCAATCGTGGCGAGTTGATTGCACAGTTTCTCAGTGAATCGCTCGTGCAGGCGCTCCTGGCGTTTCTGGTGGCGGTTGCACTGGTGGAACTGACTCTTCCGGTGTTGCGCGGGATTACAGGGAAGGCCCTCACACTGGGATTGTTCCGGGATCCGCTGTTCATGGGAGGTGCCATACTCTGTGCTGTGACAGTGGGATTGCTGGCCGGTTTGTACCCTGCTTTCGTGCTGTCGGGGTTCCGTCCGGCACAGGTATTGAAGGGGCAGGCATCCAGTGGTGTGGGCAGTGCCCGGCTGCGAAGCATACTGGTGGTATTTCAGTTCTCGGTTTCCATTGTTCTGATAATCGGTACCCTGGCGGTGTCCGTTCAGATGAACTATCTGACGCATAAAGATCTCGGATTTGAACGGGAACAGCTGGTCTACATTCCCCTTCGTAAACCGGAAATCAAGGAGCATGTAGAGCTTCTGGAAGAACAACTCCGGCAGTCAACCGACGTGGTGGCAACATCTGTTTCCTCCAGGATTCTGGGGCGGGTATACAGCGGATGGAATCTGAAGCGC
>DAINNF010000131.1:0-7790 GCA_036736005.1 Acidobacteriota bacterium | reverse complement strand
ATACTCGTCGGTGATTTTTGATTTGAAAACCGCCAGCGCCTTGCTCAGGTCTTCTGTAGAAATAGGGGAAGCGGCGGTTGCTGGTGCGTTGGTATCCGGCACTGACGGGTTCACTGGTCACCTCCCGGTGAATGGGGAAATACGCCCCGGCTGCCGAAGAAACGGCCATACAGGATGCGCACCTTGAAAAACAGTGCACAATGACGAATCTTGCCCATGGGCATATAAAGGAACATGAGGATACCGGTTCCATACCACCAGGAAGGTGAAACCACATCTTTCGCTGCCAGGAAGCTCAGGATCAGAAACAGGTCGACCAGGAGGTTGGAGACAATATCGTCCGGTGAACTGATCGCACGCAGGTGACGGCGGCTGATCCGTTTGACCAGAAGGGCAACCCCTGCAAGGGCACCGGTTCCGGTTGATATCTGCACAACGGCAAGTAGCGGACCTTCCGGCATTCCGTAGAGCATGTGAACGATCAGAAAGACCCAGGCCCCGAAGATGCCCAGATGATAGAAGACACCGATGGTCCATGTGAGCCAGTGCAGACGGACACTCTCCTTATTCCAGGGCATCATGGCCGGTCCAAGGGCGTACCAGATGCCGGATGCGGTATCCCCTCTGGGTTCGGCATAGGTCGGTTGGGACGGAAATGAGCCCGTTCGCAGGGTGATCCAGACCAACGCACCAACGCCGAACAGCATGGAAAGGAGCGTGAACGTCGTCAACAATACCGGCATTGGACGGTTACACGCAGCCGTCCGGTTTGGGCAGACCGGCTATCTTTGCCGCACCCTTTGCCGGGCCGGATGGAAACAAACCATAGATATCTTTCAGTTTAAGTCCGGTGGTCTTGCAGATGAGCCGTACCATGGGGGCCAGGTCATTTTCCAGATAGTATTCGCGTATAAAGCGAACGACCGCCCAATGGTTTTCGGTCATGTCGGAAATTCCCTCTTCGGAATCCGCCAGAAATTGTGCCACGTCCTCTGTCCATTCCTCCGGGTTGGCCATGAACCCTTCTTCATTCAGCTCCAGTTTCGCGCCATTGTAGTCCACAAAGGGCATACTGTACTCCTCCTTGAAAATATGAAACCAGGCCCATTTTACCATGGAAAATGGCCGATTTCACAAGTTCACAAAGTCAATGGTCTTGGTCAGAAGGAGGATCAGTGAAGCGGTTCTTCCGGATCTCCAAACAGTCTGAAGAAATTCCGGTTGGCTTGTTCGGAGAGGGTTTCAGCAGGTATGCCCAGCAAGCCTGCGGCATAGTCGATGACAGCGCATACTTTTGCAGGGTCATTCCGTTTTCCACGGAAGGGTACAGGTGCCAGATAGGGAGCGTCTGTTTCAAAGAGTATGCGGTCAATAGGGACCCGCGGCACCAGTTGTTTGAGGTCGGTGCTTCCGGGAAAGGTAATGATACCGCTGAACGAGACGTAATAATCCAGTTCCAGGCCGGTTTCCAGCAGGTCAGGACCGGATGTATAACAGTGAAGAACCCCGGTGACGTTCCGGTATTTGCGCAGGACCTTCGCCGTGTCCGCTTCCGCTTCCCGGGTATGAATAATCACGGGAAGGCCCAACTGGTCTGCCAGTGCCATCTGTTGTTCGAATGCACGCAGCTGGTCTGCTCTTGCAGAATTCATATAATGATAGTCCAGGCCGATTTCACCCACCGCCCGTAACAGGCCGGTTGCCGATGCATTCCGGATATGTGTTTCTGCGTCGCGGTTATACTGAGATGCATCGTGGGGATGCCAGCCCAGCGAAGTATAAATCCGGTCATTCCGGAGAATCAAATCCCTGTTGGCCTGGAATTCATCCGGCGAAGTGGACACAGACATCATGGCGATGCCACCGGATTCAAAATAATCCCGCAGCAGCGATTCGCGGTCTTCATCGAATGCGGGCATGACGATATGGCAGTGGGAGTCAATGAACTTCAAAACAGGACCTCCACCCCGAATGAGATCAGTGCCGCGATCAGGACATAAATGGCAAACCGGTTCAGTGTCCGATGGGCCACCACTTTTTCCACTGCCCGGATGGACAACATACCGACAATCAGTGCCAGCACGAATCCGGCGCCGTGCTCCACTGTCAAACCGGCGCGGGACAGATCGGGCAGTTTCAACAGAAAGGCGCCGAGGATAGCTGGAATCGATACCAGAAAGGCGTAGGCAGCTGCCTGTCGCCCGATTGTACCCAGGAGAATGGCACATCCGATGGTAGCCCCACTTCGGGAGATGCCCGGAAGGACTGCAATGCCCTGGGCAATACCGATCAGGACCGGTACGATCCAGTGCAGATCCAGGAGTTCACGGTTTTCCGTTTCCTGTATCTGGTGGTGGTGGGTCAGGAACAGAATTGCGGCTGTTGCAAGAAAGCAGACGCCGACGATGAACAGATTGTCATGCAGTGCCGTCATGTAATGATCCAGCGACAACCCGATCAGCCCGGTGGGTATGGTGGACAGGATCACGAAGAGGAAGAAGCGCCATGGCCTGGCGGCAAACCCGGTCCGACCTTCCGGTCGGAACAGGCCGGCCGCCAGACCGGCCAGTTCGTTTCGATAGTACAGCACCACGGCTACCAGGGTGGCCAGGTGGAGCATCACATCGTAGGCGATGTCGGGTTCAGGCAGCCGGAACAGCCGGCCGAACAGGGCCAGGTGCCCACTGCTGGAAACAGGCAGGAACTCGGTCAACCCCTGCACAACGGCAAGAACCAGTGCCTGAAGCCAGCTCATTTAGAACAGGTCTCCGATCTTGAACTTCTTGTTCTGGGTGTTGCCTTCTTCGTCCGTGGTCTGGACTTCCATTTCTTTTTCGGTGTAACCGGAAGGCAGCTTGAACAGTTGCGGGTTCACGTCCTTTTCTTCCATTTCCAGAATTTCGAAGGTCATCTTCGATACGAGGTTGTTCTTGTCGTCATAACTGAGATGTTCGGTTTTCAAAGGGAACCCGATACCGGATACTTTGTTCCCGATCTGGGCATCGACTGCTTCGATAGCGGTCTTGAACATCTGCTGGTCCTGGTACTGTGGAAGTTTGCTGAAATCCAGGTCATCGGTGGCATAAATAATATACTCTTCACGATGGTGCTGCTTCATCTTCTTGAACAGTATTTTCATATTGACGTCGTATTCCACCACCAGTTTGTATTTGGTTGTACTGTGTCCCGCAACAGTGTCGCCTTCTCCCAGTTTGTTGAGAATGACCGCGATATTGGAATACTCCATCTTGGTCATTTTCTGAACGCTTTCCATCATCCCCTGCGCTTTGCCCATCATCGCCTCCGTATCGAAGCGGTGGTAGGTCTTGGCTTCAGGATCACAGAGATACAGGGTAACGCCGTCCTCGGTTACCATGAAATCACCTTTCTTGTAAAACATATGATCGGTGAGGAATTTGATCCGGGCCCCTTTGCCTTCCACGTATGCTTTCATTTCCTGGGGTGCGGTCAGATCGCCCATCATTTCCTGTTGTTGCTGGGTTTCGGGTGTTTCCGAGTAGATTTCCATGGTCATGCGTGAGGTATAGACCACGCCGGCCTGGACCGTTACCGCGCAAGCGAGAAGCGCAATGATCAGCAGTTTCTTCATGTTTGAATCCTCCTGTGATTCAGATATCTTCGAAAAGATATACCATAGCGGGAACTGAAGTGTCCATGTCGGCTCCCGATTTCCGATTATGTATTCCGATATCGACGGCTATTCCCACTCCACGGTGGCCGGTGGTTTCGACGTAATGTCATATACCACCCGGTTGACGCCTTTGACTTCATTGACAATCCGGGACGCAATGTCAGACAGAATGTCTCCCGGGATCGGATACCAGTCGGCCGTCATGTAATCCTCCGTTTTGACGGCACGCAGGCCGATGACGTAGTCATACGTCCGGAAATCTCCCATGACGCCCACGGTGCGCACGGGGATCAGAACGGCGAACGCCTGGGAAATATCGTCGTAGAGTCCGGTTTCGCGCAGACGGCGGATAAAGATGTCGTCTGCTTCCTGGAGGATGGCAATCTTCTCCGGGTCAACGGGGCCCGGGATCCGGACCGCAAGTCCGGGGCCGGGAAATGGGTGACGACCGACAATTTCTTCCGGAAGTCCCAGCAATCGTCCCAGTTCGCGAACCTCGTCCTTAAACAACTCTTTCAGCGGTTCCAGGAGGTCCAGTTTCATATGCTCCGGCAGGCCCCCCACGTTGTGATGGGATTTGATGGTGACGGAGGTTCCGCCATGCGCTGCGGATTCGATGACATCGGGATAAAGCGTGCCCTGGGCCAGAAAACGGGCGTCTTCAAAGGCCTCCGCCTCCTCTTCGAACACTTCGATGAATGTATTGCCGATGATTTTCCGTTTCTGCTCAGGATCACTGACCCCCGCCAGTCGGGAGAGAAATAATCCGGACGCGTCCACGGCCTTCAGGTTGAATCCCAGGTGTTTTTCGAACGTGTCCACCACCAGTCGCCCTTCATCTTTCCTCAGGAGGCCGTGATCCACGAATATGCAGGACAACTGGTCGCCGATGGCCCGATGGATCAGTGCAGCCGCGACGGAAGAATCGACGCCACCGGACAGTCCGCAGATTACCCGTTCGTGTTTGACCAATTCCCGGATTCGGACGATTTCCCGTTCGATGAAGGATTCCATGCGCCACTCCGGTTTGATTCCACAAACATCGAACAGGAAGTTCTGCAGGATCTGCTTTCCGTGGCGGGTATGGGTGACTTCCGGATGGAACTGAACGGCATAAAGCTTCCGTTCCGGGTCTTCCATGGCGGCAATCGGAGAGGTGTCTGTCTGGGCGGATGCCTTGAAACCGGTGGGCACGGCGGTAACTTTGTCTCCGTGGCTCATCCATACGGTGGATGGACCTGGAATATGTCGAAACAGCAGCGATTCGGAATTGAAGGTAGCTTCCGCACGTCCATATTCCCGATTTTCCGCCGGGGAGACTGTCCCGTCCGTCAGATGCGCCATCAGTTGCATACCGTAGCAGATGCCCAATACCGGAATTCCCAGCTGAAACAGCCCGGCATCCGCGCTGTAGGCCTCTTCTTCATACACCGACCGGGGTCCGCCGGAGAGAATAATGGCTGCCGGATTCATCTCTTTCAAACGTGCCAGCGGCGTTTCAATTGGCAGTACTTCACTGTATACATGGTGCTCCCGGATACGCCGCAGAATCAGTTTGGTGTACTGGGAGCCGAAATCAAGAACGACGACGTGGTTACCGCTCATGGTCCATTTCCTTTCGATTGATTCAGGTTCGTCCCCATTCTACCGGTGCTGCAATGGGGTTGCAACGGACAACTGACGCAACGGGTTCCCTGGTTCAGTTTCGTACACAGACCCTCAATCCCGAGGCGGACCAGGGCAAAATCATACTTTACCGGATCCTCCGGACAGATCTGTCTGAATCCCGCGGTAATCTCCAGAGCGGTTTTCATATCGGAACTCTTCCGTTCCGTCAGGCCCAGGAGCCGGGCAATTCGCAGCATATGGGTATCCACCGGAACAATCAGGTTTCTTCGTGAAATGTGGTGTTCCCAGATGCCGAAATCGATTGGATCCCGGCGTGCCATCCAGCGGAAAAAGAGCATCCATCGTTTGAGGGCACTCCCTTTGTCCGGATCGGCCAGCAGGTTTGCGTTGCAGATCGCATCCGGATCAGGGGAGTGTTGGAGCACAGCATTCCGAATAGATACCGTGCTACCAATCACGTCTTCCGGAATCAGCAATGCTTCCATCGGACCGCCGCGCAGCATGCCCCCCAGACCGGACAGGAATGAAACCAGTGCCCGGTCGTTGACAAACCGGTATCGGAAACCGGTGAAATGTGTCATCAGGTTTTCCGGTGAACGGGTGCGCAGCTGATGTGCCGGATCAGCACCCAGTACACCGAATATCCGGTTCAACCGGTCCAGCATAACGTGCACCTGTCCCATTGCCAGACTGGCGGCGATCAGGCCGCTTGCGGCGATGTCTTCCGGATCCTGAAACCGGGCGGGGTAACGGATCGGGTCCGGAGTCTGTCCTGAAGATGGGGTTTTGCGGGTTGCCTGAACCAGACGATCCAGGACTTTCCGGACGGAATCGGGTGGGTTCACGGAAGCCCTCCTGATGGAAATCATCTTGAACGTATAGGATACTGTGTGGTAGAAAGAAAGTCACGGAAAGGAAGGGCCATGAAAACCGCCAGACGTTTCATCATTGCTGTGGTGCTGATTCTGTTTGTCGTCTTGATCACGTATCCGATCTACCTGCATGTTCAATTGCGATCCAGTCGAAAGAAGCTGTTCGATGCGGTTTCTCTGCTGCAGAAGGCTTTCGTGATTGCCAAATTCGACGATGAAAAAGAGAATCTGAACCGGGTGCTGGACGAATTGAAACAGGCGGAAACCCTGATGCGTGAGTACCGCCTGGATGAACTCGACGCACTGAGCGCGCGTGTACTGGAAGCTTCCAACGCGGTGATGGAGGCCCGTAAGTCAGCGGTTCTGTCCGGTGCGCACATTGCCCAGGTTGTTGGAGATATTGTGTACGTTGAGGGCGGTACCCGTTCCATTCGTGCTGAAACCAACATGAAGATCAGAAGCGGCGATGTACTGACACTGGAGAAAGGTTCCGGCTGCGAGGTGATATTCATCGATGGATCAACGGTGGCACTTCAATATCCATCGGCTGTCGTTTTCAAACTGATCCAGGAGGACAAAACCCGCAGTCAACTGGATGTTCAGATGGATCTCAAGCGGGGCGGGCTCCACTTCTCCGCGTCCAAAATAACGGATTACAATCCCCGTTTTCACGTTCAGGCCGGTCCGATTCTGGTTGAATACTCATTGAATGCATCGGGAGAGGTTGTTCGGAATGCTTCCATGCTGCATACCACCATATCCTGCCATGAAGGGGTCATCACAGTAAAGATCGGAGAAAACGAGCATATTTTGAGGCCGCAACAGCAGATTCGCGTGGACGACAACACCATGGCCGTGGAGAAGTTCAGCCTTCCGCCCATGCCGATGGCAGAGTCTCCGGCCAATTTCAAAACCATTGACCGGGCGGAGATCCACCAGATTCAGTTCCAGTGGACTTCGGTGTATAACGCGGCGGGTTACCATTTTGAGCTGGCGGACAACACGGTATTTGCGAATCCCATTGTGGTCCGCAAGGGGTACAGCGGGACGACGCTCTCTCTGCCCGCTCCGGACAAAGGGGTGTATTACTGGCACGTGGCGGCATTGAACGAGGCCAATGAACGCGGGCGCTTTTCGGATATCCGTGAATTTAAAATTGTGGAAGGCCGCGGAACGGAGATGCTGGTGGATCAGATCCCGCCTCCTCTCACGCTTGATCCTATCCGGGTTTTCGGGACGACAGCCATTGTGCAGGGGAAAACCGAGCCGGGTGCTCTGGTCACGGTCAATAACCAGGTAGTGGAAGTTGAAGACGACGGAAGCTTCAGTGCCATTATCACGTTGTATCAGGCCGGCAAGAATCGTGTCGAAATCATAGCGCGGGATGCGTCGGACAATGAAACGGTAGCGGAAAAATGGGTCTTCATAAAAATCTACTGAATATTCTCTGGTTCGGCAGTCTGCCCAGAAAGTATGGGCGATATGTAGGCCAGTCGTATTCCGATCTGACGCAGATTCAGCAGGTTCCACATGACCTGGTTATTTTCAGTGACGCTTATTTTGTCGAAAACGAAGAAGAAATCCGGCAGCTTCTGACCCCGGATGATTTCTATGTGTATTACCCCCGTTCCCGGGGC
>DAINNF010000130.1:7178-7800 GCA_036736005.1 Acidobacteriota bacterium | reverse complement strand
TGCGGATGATACCGACGACCACCCCCTGTATTTCTATTTCCTCCATCCGTACCCTTACCGGCTTCATCGCCTTGTTGGCCGGAATCAACACCGCCATGCCGTTTTCTTCCCGGAACCGTTTGACCGTGGTCTCACTGTCCCGAACCAGCGCAATGACGATATCTCCGTCCCGGGCAACCGACCGTTTTTCCACAATAACGATATCCCCTTCACAGATATGTTCATCAATCATGGAATCACCGGTGATCCGCAAGGCATAGGTCCGGTTGGGATTGGGCACCAGTGACGAGGGGACTTCGATGTTTTCCTGGAACTCACACACATCCGCCGGTGTCCCGGCCACCACCCAACCGAACAACGGAATGGTAGTGGCGGTCTGCTCCGCCGGTTCCACGGTCTCCACCGCCATCAGATCCACGCCTTTTTCCTTCAGATTTTTCAGGTGGGCATGGACGGTAGACACCGACTGAATCCCCATGCAGGCGGCAATCTCCCGCAGCGTCGGGAAGACACCGGTTTCCGCCATGTGTTTTCGTACACAATCCATCAGCTGCTGCTGACGACGGGTCAATTCCATCCTTCACCTCCCATCATCCAGCACCAGCGGACAGGTGCTGGACAC
>DAINNF010000130.1:0-7078 GCA_036736005.1 Acidobacteriota bacterium | reverse complement strand
ACGCATCACGCATCACGCATCACGCATCACGCATCACGCATCACGCATCACGCATCACGCATATCATTATACCGAAAAAATCCGAACATAAACGAACTTTTAAGAATTTTATCCCCGCTGTATCGGATCATCGTATAATGAAGCCATCATCAAACCAGACCGGAGGGACCGCATGAAGCAATTCACCATCGTAATCCTGATCCTGTTCAGCCTTGTATCCATTGGAAATAACGCCATGGCCGGCGTTCTGTTCAACCCGGACATCCCCAGTGTGATCGCCGTTTCCCAGGACGGCACACGGGCCGCAGTTGCATTCGCCCCGGAAGACTTCGGCAAACGCAATCTGCGCAAACTCAAAAAGGGAAAGGCCCCGGAAACCATCAAACCCTGCGGCTCTCTGGCCTTCTATATGATCGGCGAGTCCAATAATGAATGGAGCGCCATGTCTACCGGCCGCCGCGAGGATGTGGCCCCCACCGGCATTATCACCATGTACTTTATCCCCGGCACACGAAAACTGGCAACCAAGACCGTAGATGGAAGCATCCAGATCCGCAATGAAGCCGGCGCGGTGGAACAGGTGATTCAGACCGGGGACATGCGGGAAAAAGATGCCCTCCTTTCCAACCAGTCCTTTCACGTAACACCGGATGGTTCCCTCATTCTGAGCCCGGACGGGGGTTCGGACCTGGTGCTGTACAACGTGAAAGACGGTTCTGAATCCAGCCGCATTGCAACCGGCATGAACCGCATCACGACAGTATGCTGTGATCCCACCGGGCGTTTCCTGGCGGCATCGGACACCGAAGGCAATGTGGGTGTGTGGAAACTCTCCGGAGGAGACCCCGAGTATCGGTACACCTCCAAGACCACCCGGATGCAGAAATACTGCTCGCTGGGATTCTCAGCGGACGGCAACCGGGTTGGTGCCTCCTACGGCAAAGGTACCGTCCTGGTCTGGTCCACCGAAAATGGAGAAGAAGTCTATCGCAAAAAAGTCAACATGTTTTCCATGTTCCTGGACCGGATGAACCTGCTGTTCCATCCGGTGGATCCCGACGTGATGGCCTTCCAGTATGTGCAGCCGGAAGAAACATCGTACGAGGTCTATGATCTGAAAGACAAGAAAACCATTCAGGCACCCAATTCCACCCTCAGCGCCCGCAACTTCGCGTTCACACCGGACGGTCGCTATATTATTATGGCGGCCTGGAGCCGTCATGTGTTCGGCAAACCGGAGCTTGCCAAAATGACAGCGGCGCAGGTGGACCTTCACTTCGTCCGGGTCAAATGGGAACGGTTTATCCGGTAACAATCGGTCCCTAATCGACCGGATGTGACCTGCATTACTTTCCCTGCCGCCGGTTGAATCCTACATTATCAACAGAGACTTCAACTGGCGGGGTTCATGTATCAGCACCCCGCAGGGAGGATAAATGAGCGGACAGGTCATCACCCTCAGCAACCAGCTGGGCGGAACCGGTAAAACCACCATCGCCTTTCATCTGGCCCACGGACTGTCCCGGATGGGTTACAAGGTCCTGACGCTGGACCTGGATCCCAAAGCATCCCTGACCCGAACGCTGGGTGTGACGGATGAATTGATCACCTTTTCCACAAAAGACATCTTTGTCAAAAGCACAACATGGTGGAAAGCTATCCAGTTCGTACGTCCCAACCTCTACCACATACCGGCCACCAATGAGTTGTATGGAACCGACTACCATCTGCTCACAAAACCGTTTTCCTACATGCAGCTGAAAAAGAAACTGGTGCCGGCCAAAACCGAGCATGACTTCATCATCATCGATACGCCTCCGGCATTCAACCTGTTCACGGTCAATGCCTGGAATGTCAGTGACATGGTGCTGATGCCCTTCCTGCCCGGACCCATGGTGGCAGTGGATATTGTACGGACCCTGAAGGATTTCCGGGAATTCGACGTAGATATCCAGGTGGTATTCAATCAGGTGGGCCGCAAACTCCATGTTATCGAACAGACGACAAAACTGCTGGACAAGCATTTCCGCGCCGCCCACTACCGGGGTGTCGCCATCCCGCGGTCCCAACTGGTGGCCCAGTCCATGGTGAGACACGGTCCGGTGTTTGACAAATATCCCCATTCAGCGGTGTCCCAGTCCTTCCGCAAGCTCACCATGCAGTTATCCGCCGCGCGGACCTGAGCACACCCGTTGCCCGCTGATCCTCATCCCCATATTGTTGGCAAGCAGCCGAAAGTATGATAGCGTTCTCAGGACAAACAAAATCATCCCGAAACGTGAAAAAGAAGCCCTCGGGCGGAGCGGATGAAAACGGAACCCTCGGGAGAGGAGTGTGCGATGGACTACGGACGAAAAACGGGACGACTGATCCTGGAAGACGGATCGGAATTCACCGGCTACACATTCGGGGCCGACGTGCCGACCGGTGGTGAGGTGGTGTTCAACACCGGAATGGTGGGGTATCCGGAAAACTTTACAGACCCATCCTACCGGGGACAGATCCTGACCCTGACCTACCCGTTGATCGGTAATTACGGCGTTCCGGACATGAACGAAACCGAAGCGGGCCTGCCCCGACACTTTGAATCCGACCGGATTCACCTGTCCGGCGTGATCGTGTCCGATTATTCGGAAAACTATTCCCACCAGACGGCTGTCTGCTCCCTTTCGGACTGGCTGATTCAACAGAAGATTCCCGCCCTGTACGGCATCGATACCCGCCGGCTGACCAAGATCCTGCGGGAACAGGGCACCATGCTGGGACAGATCGTCTTTGACGGTGAACCGGACCGGTTCAAGGACCCCAACAAACGCAACCTGGTTGCGGAGGTCAGCACCGCCGAACCGATACTGGTTGAACGGGGGCCCCGACGGATCGCTCTGGTGGATTGCGGGGTGAAGCACAACATTATCCGCGCATTTTTGAAACGGGACATCACCGTGCTCCGTCTGCCCTGGGACGCGGATTTCAGCCGGGAAGAGGTGGACGGCATCCTGATCTCCAATGGACCGGGGGACCCGGCCATGTGTGAAGCCACGATCGAACACACGAAGAAAGCCATGGAACGGAATATACCCATTCTGGGCATCTGTCTCGGCTCCCAGATCCTGGGACTGGCGGCCGGGGCGAAGACCTACAAAATGCCGTTCGGTCACCGGAGCCACAACCAGCCCTGTCTGGAAATGGGCACCCGCCGCTGTCACATCACTTCCCAGAACCACGGGTTCGCGGTGGACGGGGAAACCCTGCCTCAGGACTGGCGGGAATGGTTCGTCAACACCAACGATGATTCCAACGAAGGACTGCTCCATATTTCGCGCCCCTTCTTCGGCGCCCAGTTCCATCCGGAGGCCTCGCCCGGACCGGATGACACCGAGTTCATTTTCGACATGTTCGTGAGGGCACTGTCATGAAGACCATGCCGAACTGTGTCCTGATCCTGGGATCCGGAGCCATCCGCATCGGCCAGGCGGGGGAATTCGACTATTCCGGCAGCCAGGCCATCAAGGCATTGAAGGAAGCCGGCATCCGTACTGTCCTGATCAATCCCAATATCGCCACCATCCAGACATCGGAAGAGCTGGCGGACCGGGTATATTTTCTGCCCCTGACCGAGACCTTCGTCCGGAAGGTGATCAAGCGGGAAAACCCGGACGGAATCCTGCTGGGATTCGGCGGACAGACCGCGTTGAACGTGGGATTGAAACTGGCGGAAAGCGGCTTCCTGGAAGACCACAATGTCTCGATACTGGGAACCGGACCCGATGCCATCCGCAACACCGAAGACCGGGACCGGTTCCGGCTGGAAATGGAGAAAGCCGGTCTACAGGTCCCGTTCAGCCGGGCGGTTTCCACGGTGGACGAAGCATTGAGCGCGGCAGACGAGATCGGGTTCCCGGTCATGGTCCGCATCGCCTACGCCCTGGGCGGCCTGGGTTCCGGCGTGGTCATGACGCCGGAAGAACTGAACAGCACCGCCGCCAAGGCATTGAAACATGCCGAACAGATCCTGATCGAGGAAAATCTGAGCGGTTGGAAAGAAGTGGAATACGAGGTGGTCCGGGACCGCCACGACAACTGTATCGTGGTCTGTTCCATGGAAAACCTGGACCCCATGGGGATCCATACCGGGGAGAGCGCGGTTGTGGCCCCGGTCCAGACATTGACCGCCGGTGAGAACTTCCGCCTCCGGTCAGTGGCCATCCGGGCGATCCGGCATCTGGGTATCGTGGGCGAATGCAACATCCAGTATGCGCTGGACCCGGAAACCGGGGACTACCGCATCATCGAAGTCAATCCGCGGCTCTCCCGCAGTTCCGCGCTGGCTTCCAAGGCCACCGGCTACCCTTTGGCCTTCATCGCGGCCAAACTGGCGGTGGGGTTCGGGTTGACCGAACTGAAGAACGCGGTCACCGGTACCACCGGGGCCTGCTTCGAGCCGGCACTGGATTATGTGGTGGTCAAGCTGCCCCGCTGGGACCTCCAGAAATTCCGCAACGTCAGCCGGCTGATCGGTTCCGAGATGAAATCGGTGGGGGAAATCATGGCCATCGGCCGGACACTGGAAGAAACCCTGCAGAAATCCATCCGGATGCTGGACACCGGGATGGCGGGCTTGACCGGCAATGACCTGACATTTGACAATCTGGAAACGGCCCTGTCCGAACCCACCGACCGACGCCTGTTCGCCGTGGTGGAAGCCCTGAACCGGGATATGCCGGTGGAGCAAATCCATGAGCTGACCCGCATCACACCCTGGTTCCTGTACAAGATCCGAAACGTGGTCCAGATGGACCGTACGTTGAGAAACCATACGCTGCATACCGTTCCCGTCGACCTGCTCAGGGAAGCCAAAGAAAAGGGATTCTCCGATACCCAACTGGGCATGATCTGGAACGTGGATCCGGAAACCGTCCGGGCGTATCGTATCCAGGCCGGCATTGTTCCGGTGGTCAAACAGATTGATACGCTGGCGGCGGAATATCCCGCCCGGACCAATTATCTCTACCTCACCTATACCGGCCGGGAACATGACATCGAATTCGGCACATCCAACGGGGTTGCCGTACTGGGCAGCGGCGCGTACAAGATCGGTTCCTCGGTTGAGTTCGACTGGTGCTGTGTCAACGCGGTCCAGACCCTGCGGAAAGCAGGCCGCACCACCATCATGATCAACTGCAACCCGGAAACGGTGAGCACCGACTATGACATGGCCGACCGGCTCTATTTCGAAGAACTGAGCAGCGAGCGCGTGCGGGACATCTGCGACCTGGAACAACCGGCCGGGGTGATCGTCTCCATGGGGGGACAGGTGCCCAACAACCTTTCGGTGCCGCTGGCATCCGCAGGGATTCCCATCATGGGTACCACACCGGAAAACATCGACCGGGCGGAAGACCGTCACAAATTTTCTTCCCTGTTGGACGAGTTGGGCGTAGACCAGCCCGCCTGGAAGGAGCTGACCAGTCTGTCGGAAGCGGAGACCTTCGCCGAGGAAGTGGGCTATCCGGTCCTGATCCGACCGTCCTATGTGCTGAGCGGGGCCGCCATGAGTATCGCGCTCAATGCCGGTGAGCTGAACAGCTACCTGGAAAAGGCCGCGGCCATCAACCGGGACCATCCGGTGGTGATCAGCAAGTTCATCACCGGGGCCAAGGAAATCGAGATCGATGCGGTGGCGGACCGGGGACAGCTTTACTGCTACGCGGTGTCCGAACATGTGGAAAACGCCGGTGTCCATTCCGGTGACGCCACGCTGGTGCTGCCGCCCCAGCGGACCTACCTGGAAACCATGCGACGCATCAAACGCATCACCCGCCAGATCGCGAAGGCCCTGGAGATTACCGGCCCCTTCAACATGCAGTTTATTGCCCGGGACAACCGGATCAAAGTGATTGAATGCAACCTGCGGGCCTCCCGGAGCTTTCCGTTCGTGTCCAAAATCTACCGGATCAACTTCATCGAAGCGGCCACAAGGCTGATGCTGGGGGAATCGCTGCCGCCTGTTGACCGGTCCTCGTTCGATATGGATTATGTGGGGGTCAAAGCGCCCCAGTTTTCCTTCACCCGGCTCAAGGGCTCCGACCCGGTACTGGGGGTGGAAATGGCGTCCACCGGGGAAGTGGGCTGTATCGGAGACGACTTCCACGAAGCGCTTCTGAAAAGCATGATCGCGGTGGGAATGGAACCGCCGAAAACCGGCATTCTGCTATCCACCGGTTCACTGGAGGAAAAAGTCGCGTTCCTGGACAGTCTTCGCCGAATGTCCAGACTGGGCTGCCGCCTCTATGCCACACCGGGTACCGCGGGCTTCATGCGGCGCTATGACCTGGACGTGGAAACGGTACACTGGCCCACCGACGACCGCACGCCCGGCGCACTGGACGTCATCCAGAACGGCGACGTGGACCTGGTCATCAACATCCCCAAGGACAATACCGAAGAGGAACTGGAAAACGACTACCGGATCCGCCGCCACGCGGTGGACTTCGGGGTACCGCTCATCACCAACCTGAAAATCGCCGCGGCATTTACCCGAGCACTGGAACAGTACAGCCCGGACACCCTCAGCATCAAGGGCTGGGATGAGTATGAGTGAGAAAAGTGTTCAGTGCGCCTCCGGCACCAGTGTTCAGTGTTCAGGCCGGAACAGAATGCCGTTGTTCGAGTAGAGCTGTCCTAAAAAGGATAAGGAATTTCCAGGAGAGTGGTCATGGCCAACACAAAGATGAATAATGAATAGACGAATGCTTGCAACCATGTTGCTTCCGTGGTTTGAGAAGACGAAACGGAAGTTGCCCTGGCGGGAGAACCGCGACCGGTACCGGGTGTGGGTATCCGAGGTCATGCTCCAACAGACCCGGGTGGACACCGTGCTGGCCTATTTTGATCGCTTTCTGGACCGCTTTCCGGATGTGGCCGCTCTGGCCGCCGCCGACCAACAGGACGTACTGAAACTGTGGGAGGGGCTGGGCTATTACGGCCGTGCCCGCAATCTCCACAAAGCAGCAGGCGTGGTAATGGCCGAACACGGTGGCGTCATCCCGTCCGATCCCGAGACCTTCCGCACGCTACC
>DAINNF010000129.1:0-7925 GCA_036736005.1 Acidobacteriota bacterium | reverse complement strand
TTCCGGGACCGCGCGCTGGGAAAACCACGAATGAACCCCAACTATCCCATCTATAACTTCTTTGCCACCGACCCCGAAGGCAGAACCATCGAATTTCAGTATTTCACCAATGCGCCGGAATGGGAATTCTGATCAATCCGTGAACCGGATACCCTTCATATCATAAGGTGAAAAATCAGGTTGACAGGCGAGATCGACGGCGTTAGGATATTTCAGTTTGAGGAGGTTGGGTATGCCGATTTATGAATATGCCTGTCTCGACTGCGGTCACAGGGAAGAAGTGATTCAGAAAGTCAGCGATCATGCGCTGACCACCTGTCCTTCCTGCGGCGGGCGATTCGAGAAACAGATCAGCGCACCGGCCTTTCAATTCAAAGGTAGCGGTTTCTACGAAACCGATTACAAGCGGTCATCCCTTAAAACGGACGCGATCGCGGATCCACCCTCGGGTGAATCCGAAAAGAAAAACAGCCAACCCGAGAAAAGCACACCGAAGAACAAAGGCCTCGCATCTTAGGACCCACCAAAACAATCGTCTTACCTTGAAACCAGGCCCCGCTCATGAGCGGGGCCCTTACCGTTTCTGGGGGAACGTTCGTATGCTATGATGTTCCGTCCAAGACAACGCTTGAGGAGGCATAATGAACCGCACCGACATACGCGTACGCTTCGCGCCGAGTCCCACCGGCCATCTGCATGTGGGCGGCGCCCGCACCGCCCTGTTCAACTGGCTGTTTGCCCGCCACACCGGCGGAACGTTTATTCTCCGGATTGAAGATACCGATCAGGCCCGGTCCACCCTGGAATCCGAACAGATTGTTAAAGATGATCTGCGCTGGTTGGGCATGGACTGGGACGAAGGCCCCGAAACCGGGGGGAAATACGGTCCCTACCGTCAATCTGAACGACAGTCCATCTACCAGAAGTATGCCCATCAGTTACTGGAATCGGGCAAGGCCTATCGTTGTTTCTGTACCGATGAAGAACTGGAAACCAAACGGAAACAGGCGGAAGCGGAAAAACGGTCCCCCCATTATGACGGCACCTGCCGCAACCTGACGGAGAAAGACGTGGCGGCCAGGCTGGACGCCGGCATTCCGTTTACCATCCGCTTCAAAGTACCGGACCAGACCTACCGGGTAGACGACCAGGTACGGGGCACCGTCAAGTGGGAAGCCGGTACACTGGGGGATTTCATCGTACTGCGTTCGGACGGCATGCCGGTTTACAACTTCTGCGTGGTGGTGGACGACCATGAAATGGCCATCAGCCACGTGATTCGTGCCGAAGAACATCTCCCCAACACCCTGCGGCAGCTGATGCTGTACGAAGCATTCGGCTGGGAACCGCCCCTGTTCGCCCACGCATCCCTGATCCTGGGTGAAGACCGGTCCAAGCTGTCCAAGCGTCATGGTGCCACGTCGGTCAATCAGTTTATGGAACAGGGATACCTGCCCGAAGCCATGGTCAATTATCTGGCCCTGCTGGGATGGAATGAAGGCAATGACCGGGAAGAATATGAACCGGATGAACTGGTCCAGGCATTTTCACTGGAACGGATTGTCAAGAGCCCGGCAGTTTTCGATATGGAAAAACTCAACTGGCTCAACGGTGTTCATCTTCGAAAACTGGATGATGACAAACTGACGGCAGCAGGCATGCCTTTCCTTCTGGATGCCTATCCCTTCCTGAAAGAGAAGCTGGAGCGGGATCCGGCCTGGGCGACAGCTGTGTTAAATATGCTGCGAAACAAAATGACCGTCTTTTCGGAAATCAAAGACCGTCTGCATTTCCTGTTCGACTACGAACCGGTGATGGATGAAGAGATGAAGACCTTCTTCACCGAGGAGGACCACCTGGCAGCCTGTCGACTCCTGGCGACCCGGATCCTGGACCTGGAAAAGCTGAACACCGACACCTTCTGGGAAGCCGCCATGAGCATCAAGGAAGACGGATTCAAAGGGAAACGCCTGTTTCACCCGCTCAGGGCACTGATATCCGGTGAACTGGCAGGACCGGAACTGGATGCCATGGTGGCGGTGCTGATCGACGGGGAAGACATTCCGGAACTGATCTCCATCCGCCAACGGTGTACCCGCTTCCTGGAGGGATTCGGCAATTGATCGTATACGGCATCAATGCGGTACGGGAAGCACTGCGTTCCGACCGCATCCGGGTTGAACAGATCTGGCTCGCTGTCCGCAAGCCCGGATTCCCGATTCCGGGAGGTATTCGGCTCAACAGGACAGATAAAGCAGACATCGGGAAACGGACCGGAACCACCGCTCACCAGGGAATCGCCGCTGAGATCGGTGAATTCCCTTACACGGACGAACGGATGCCGTTTGACACCGACCGGCATTTGAATCTCGCGATGCTGGACCGGGTCAATGATCCCCATAACCTCGGCGCAGCCATCCGTGTCTGTGAAGGAGCCGGCGTGGATGCCCTGATCATCGGTCAGAAATATGGAACGGGTGTGACACCGGCCGTGTTCAAGGTATCCGCCGGCGCCGCGGCCCATCTTCCGATTATCCGCGTGGAAAGCCTCCCCCATTATGCCGGGCAACTGTCCGATGCCGGTTTTACCCTGCTGGCCGTGGAAGGAGTGGGCAATGCCGTACCGCTTGATGCCGCATCCGGGCTCCTGGGGGACCGGAACCTGTTTATTTTCGGCAGTGAAGGGGAAGGCATGGACCGGAAACTGCTGGACAAATCACACCATCAGATCATCATCCCCATGCGTGGCCGGGTCAATTCACTGAACCTGTCCACATCGGTTGCTGCCGCACTGTACCGGCTTCTGCCGGATCGTGACGGAGAACACCAGAAATAGACCGATTTGGGTATTGAAACAGCGGGGCAACGACGGTACCATGTTCGCCAGCCGGGGAGTGCCGAACGGCACCCGGAGGTCCCGTTGATGGGGTTTGGTACGGGCCGGTGGGTTGAACAACCTGCCGGCCCGTTCCCTGTTTTCAGCAGCAAGATCGAACATTTGCAGCAATTCCCGTGTAGTACAATCAGGTAATCTGAACCAGAAGGAGGTCCATATGAGTAATCTGGCTGCCGGGATTCCCATCGGTCTCGCCATCGGAATCGGTTCCGGCATTGCAACGGGAACCGGTATCGGCAAGGCCGCGGCGAAGAAAGAGATATCCGATCGGATCCGGGAATATGCCGCCGCCCACACCATGAACATAACGGATGGCAACGGCAGCATGGTTGACCTGGAAACCTATATCCAGGAAATCGTGCAACTGCCCGAAAGCTGCCGGAACCCCGTCTCCAACAGGAAAGTGACATTGTGGGTCACACTTGGACTACTGGCTGTAGTGGCCGGCGCACTGGTTCTGTTCCTCATGATGCGGTAACGGTCTCATGATCAATCCGCCGATACCGGACACCCGTCCTCACATGGGAGAGCTGGCCCGGCAACTGGAGCAGCTGCTCTCTCGACTGACAGAAAGAGACTGGAATCACCCCACCATCTGTCCGGGGTGGACGGTAAAGGACATTGTCGCCCATCTGCTGGATACCGGGCTTCGCCGCCTCTCTTTTCACCGGGACGGCATGCCCATGCCCGAACCGGACCGACCCGTCAACAGTTACGACGATCTGGTGGCCCTGCTCAATCAGTTGAACGCCGATTGGGTAAACGCCGCCAGACGACTCAGTCCCACTGTTCTGACCGAATGGCTCATCCGAACCCAGCACGAGGTACTGGATTTCATGGAAACCCTTGATATGGATGGACCGGCATTCTTTCCGGTTGCCTGGGCGGGAGAAGGCACTTCCATCTGCCGGTTCGATATCGCCCGTGAGTATACCGAATGGTGGATTCACCAGGCCCAGATACGGGACGCACTGGATCTGCCGCAGCTGGACAGTCCGGAATTCTACGGACCGTTGCTGGCCACGCTGATGCAGGCCCTGCCCCATCACTACCGGGAGACTCCGGCACCCATCGACACTCAGGTGCAGATCACCATTTCCGGCTCTACCGATCACACATGGATCATTGAAAGGGATGATGTCCGATGGATCTTCGCCGATCCGAAGCCGGACCGCATCAGAACAACCGTTACGATCCCGACTCCTATTGCCTGGAAGCTGTTAAGCAAGTCTTTGCACGGTGATTCCGCCCGCTCCCATATTGTGATTGAAGGAGATGAATCGCTGGGGCAACCGATCACCCGACTGGTTTCCGTTATGGCCTGAACAGCAGACGGCTTGCCACTTCTTTTTCCCTGTGCTACAAAAAACCTATTCCTGAACGAGAAACAGGGGGATTCATGTCACATTCGTCATTCGTGCACCGGTACCCCGTCACATCCTATTTCGTATTCACCGTTTTGCTGACCTGGTTGATCTGGTTTCCCACCGTCATTCTGTTGACCGACGGTTTCCGGTCCCCTGTTCAGACCAACGGCATGCCCCTGCTGTGGATGACCGTTGCCCAGACTGCCGGCGCATTGGTACCCAGTCTCGTTGCCTTCTTTCTGGTGCGCAAACTGGAAGGGAAGGCCGCAAGCGGGGCCATCTTCCGCCGCTATAAATTGTGGCGAACCGGCTTCCGATGGTGGATGGCCGCCATCCTGGTTGTGCCGGGACTGACGGTCCTGGCCCTTGTGATCAATGTCTACGGACTACAGAACGCCATCGCCCCGACCTCCATCCTTGGACAATATCTGGAGTCCATGGGGGCCGGCGGGTTCGCACTGCTGTTCCCGTTCCTGCTGGCCACCGGCATGATTTCTTCACCGCTCCTGGAAGAGTTCGGCTGGCGCGGTTTTGCACTGCCCCGGCTCCAGCGTTCCACGTCTGCGTTGTCTTCCTCGGTGCTGCTGGGACTGGTCTGGGGTGTGTGGCATCTCCCCATCTGGCTGGCATACGGGTCGAACATACCGGTTTATCTGCTGCTGATCATCGGCCATTCCGTCATTCTTACCTGGATATTCAACAGCACCCGCGGCAGCATGCTGATGGCCATGGTGGTCCATTCCGCCATGTTGGTGTCCCTCACCCATTTCTCCAGCGGCTTGTCCCGATGGACCGAAGTCACCGTGGTCTGGATTGTGGTGATGCTGATCGTTCTGGTCACCGGTTCCAACAACCTGTCCGCCAGACCCCGATTCACCGGTACTGAGTAACCCGACACCGGGTAGCATCCGGCCTTACTTCCGTCGAATGGTCAGTTTTACACTCCCGTGGTTGTTGCCGTAGAAGTTCCAGGCATCGTTTGCAAAACAATACAGGTAACCCGGTCTTTCCACTTTCAGTTCGACTGCGTCACCAATCACAAACAACTGTGGAGGAGCTGGCGTCCCGTCCTGCAGCGGGTTACCGCCGTTTGCAATGGCACCGATCAAAGCAAACCAGGACGCGTCTTCCATACGCTTTGTTCCCATGAAATCCGCCTGTTCATTGTGGCTGAGTTTCCGGAACAGTTTTTCCACCTTCCCCCACAATGTACCGGCCAGGTGGGCGATTTCCTGCATGTGGAACTTCTTGTCGCCGGCCCCCTTCGGTCCGCACGGAATGTCCCGGTCTTTCCACTGCCCGGTTGCGGAAAAAGTATATGTAACACCCCTCTCCAGATAAATGCCGGTATCGTTCCACGGCTGGTCCGCGTAAACGGAAACAACCTGTTGTTGACCGGCCGCCGGTACGGTTGTGGGATGATAGGGGGCCATGGCAATCGGGGGGTGGGCCTGACGTTTCAGTACCGATGCATCGACGATATCCGCATTGCTCCCATCGATCAGGGGAATAGAACGGGGAACCGTCCGCAGATGCTTGAACAACCCGGAAACCGAATTGTGCATTACATCCTGAAAATCCGGCTTCACCTGATCCGCCATATCCTGCCGGAAAACCAACCCATTATCTGCAGCTTCATCCATCATCCACTGCAAAGCCCCGTCCGACAGACCTTTTTCCAGGTAGCCGCCACCCACATCACAGTGAACACCCGGAAACCACACCTGTTTCATATCCGCATGCTCCGACGCATTGCTCCACAGCGTGGGGGCGAAACTGGCCCGCCATTCATCCAGCGCAACCGCATGCCGTGCATGTTTGACATCCGGGTTCAGTTTTGTGTCGTGAAAGGCATACTTCTTCGTATCGTCCAGCAGGTTCAATATGGCCATGTTATTGGGAATCCCCAATGCCCCCACGGTGTCCCACACACCCAGAAAATGAATCGTGACACGGCCTCCCTGCCGAGTCAGATGAAACGGCCAGTCACCTGCCCATTGGTCCGCGGCCTTGTGTTTCCGGTAGCCGGTCTTGTATGCCTTTTCCACCCGTTTGAATGCCGTGCCATCATCCAGACCAGTCAGGTTCAGCAGGCCGCAATGGAGAATCATACCCGCCAGTGAACGGACCGTGTATGCACCCCGACTGAATCCGAACAGGTTGATGCGGTCTCCTGACCGGAAGCTCTCCCCCAGCCAGCGATAGGCACTCATGATATTGCGGCTCAAACCGACACCCACCATACCGCCGGCCGCCTTTTCCCACCAGTGACCGTCCGTTCCCACACCCGGATGGTAATAACGCAGCTGCTCGTTCATATTCCGGTCCATGTCGGCAACCGCATTATAGATCCGGACCACGTTGGTCGGTGTGGGCACACCATCATGTTCCTGGTCCGGCGTATTCCATGTGCCGTCGCAGCACACCACCAGATTGCGCATTTCCGCCTCCCGCGGACACCAGGCCGGTGTCCCGAATTCTTCCCTCAATTGTCCCGACGATACGAAGAAGATAGAGCGATTTGGGGGGCCTGTCAAGGAATTGGACTCACACGCACTCCCCTGCTCACAGCATCCCATGTCCAACGGACACTCCCGGCCACGTCGACGTGACCGGAAACACATTCCGGCCAATCACCTGCCCGATTCCTTGACAATCTCCGCACGGCTTCCGCATAATGGGAACAGATTCACAAGACAATCTGATCATTTGCTTGTTTCAGGGGAGGTATACATGAAACGGATTTCAGTCCTGATTGCTATCGCTTTCTGGATTTGCGGGGCATCGGCAAGTACACGCTACTACATTCCACACATCCACACCGGAAGCGATGCATGGGAAACCTACGCCATACTGGACAACAACGGCAATGAAGATCCGGCAAGATTCACCATTCGATTATTGAACGATGGAGACATCGTGGAAACTCTGGAGTATGATCTCCTTCCGTTGGAAACCGTCACGGTTTCACTGCGTGAATACGGCGGTGCTACCGGTTACGTCTGGACCAACTCGAATCTGGCACGCGTGCGCATCGGCTATGTGGCGAGAGAAGACACCGGCGGCGGTACGGCGGAATTTGATGCGCCCGATCAATTGTTGGATAATCCCGTACTCTCTTTGTCGGATTATACGGATGTCCTGACCTGGTCCGGCTTCGCCCTATGGAACTTTTCATCTTCTGAGAGAGAGGTGTCCCCCCGGATCATGTTGCGCAACGGAACCGAAGTCAACCCGACACCTTTCACCATGCAGCCCTACGAGAAAAAGGTGAACTATTTTGAATCGGAATTCGGATATCCGTTTGAAGAAATTGCCTCGGTCACCTTTTTCGCGGACGATGATACACTCAGCGGCATCCTGATTTCGGGTATGGAGAATGAGCGTCTGCTGTTTACCGGCGCCAGGCCCTATTCTACCGGATGGACCTACTCCCCGATTTCCGGAGGCAATCACCATACGGAGGTAGGTGGTCAGGTTCTGGTTCAGGACTACAAACTGCTGTCTGCATTCAATTCGTACTGGTCAGTCATGGACTACGGCGGCGCCACCATTATTGAAACCAACGTTCGAAGCGGTGTGGGCATCAGGATGCACTCACTGTCGGGATATACCCGGATTCACAAAATCATGCAGGCCGGAGACCGGGTTTTCATTGTGGG
>DAINNF010000128.1:0-7945 GCA_036736005.1 Acidobacteriota bacterium | reverse complement strand
GTACCCGTCGACGGCGAATATGTGCTGCGACATCGAACAGACTCAATGGCAATTCAGGGACACTGTCCTTCTTCATCTTTCTCATCTTCTCCATTAGTCATTCGCTTTGGCGGCCCGGATATGGCTCACAGATGCCGGACGCAGACACCTGAATCGGACCCGCAACGGGGACTGTGTTTCACAATGTAGGCCATTGACCGGTTGTTATCAATGGTCATTCTCAACTGGGATGCAATTGACAGCGATCTCTGGACCCTGTCATCATGCAACAGATTCCGTGAACTGAAAGTGGATATTCAGGTATGCCGGCAGAACCAACGATCTTCAATCGCCGAATACAGAGACGCCCCTGTCCGAATGGATCAGTTTTCTCAATACAGTGGTGTACGCGCCCAGATCGTCGTCCGAAAACAGGACCATCAATACGTTGCGGGGATTCCCGTGAAATTTGAGGTAGTTCAGGATCGTCGCCAGCGCAACCGCCGCCGCCTCCGCGACCGGATATCCGAAAACACCTGTACTGATTGAGGGGAAAGCGATGCTGGACAATTCGTTCTGTTCGGCCAGTGCCAGACTCTCCCTGTAACAGGAAGACAACAGCACAGCATCCTGCACAGTCCCGTTGTACACTGGACCAACCGTGTGGATCACATGCGAAGCAGCCAGATTGTACCCTTCTGTTATTTTTGCTTCACCCGTATGGCATCCACCCAGGGTGGCACATTCAACTGCAAGCTCCGATCCCGCAGCGCGGTGAATCGCTCCACATACACCACCACCCGGTTTCAGTTCACGGTTCGCAGCATTGACGATCACGTCCACGGGTTCCAGTGTAATATCTCCTTTTTTCAACACCAGTTCTGCATGATTGACCACGATACGCATATAGGCCTCCTCTTTGACGGTCTGATCGGGAATAAGGAGCCAGACCGTCAGCCGATGGTTGATGATGTTGAGTACAGGTTATAGTATAGTCCGAATCCGATGTTCACGAAAGAAACACTACCGGCCGTTCAAGAGTCCACTGCGACATCTTTCCGTCTGCCAACCCGTAATCCCTTGTCCCGGTACATGGCACTGTCCGCCTTCTCCAGAGCTTCGTCAAAGGTCACATGTTCTCCGAATGAAGCCACACCGATTGACACATGCAGCGGAATGCCCCGTTCATCCGGCATGGCCAGCATATCCCGCAACCGCTGGATCCGTGTGCGGGCATCGATTTCGGGTAAGCCGGGAACAATGACCAGGAACTCGTCTCCCCGGATTCTGAATAAGCCGTCCTCCGGTCGAAAAGCCTTCCGCAACACCTGACCCACACGGCACAAACAGTCGTCCCCTGCGGCGTGACCCCAGCCGTCATTGATCATCTTGAACTGATCCAGATCAAGGTACACCACAATACCCCGCTGTTCTTTCAATGCGTCGACAAAATCCCGGAGTTTGCGGCGATTGGCCAGTCCGGTCAACGGGTCCACATCGACAAGATCACGGAGTGCACGATGCGCATTTTCCAGACTTCGGTGGGCGGTGGCCATTTCATCCATCATCCGCCAACCGACCGCCATGACACATCCCAGTCCCACAAGAAATTCCGATACCGCGTCAACGAAGGAGACATGGCTCATAAAGGCCGGAATCTCCCCGCCCCACAGAGACGGCATCAGTGACAATGCGTGGTGGACAAACAGAGACCCATGGATCAGCAGAACCGTTCCGACAATTCTGGAACCTTTTCTTCTTGAGAAACGGAGGGTATGCAGGGAAACAAGCAGAAATGCGCCTCCTACAAGTACATAGACAGCCAACTGTACATCCACGGGATCCTGACAGACGACCACGAGAAAAGCCGTCCAAACCAGGGTGCCGGTAACGGTCCAGTAACGGAAGGGTCGTCCCAGCAACAGCGTCAATCGACGATACTGTAACAGCCCAACCAGAAGGAACAACGCAAAAAGGGACTTGCTGACACCGTACAGAACATAAAGCAGATGAACAGCCTGGTTCGTCAACGTACCCCATCTCCAGGCAATGATGAACACGGCGGTCAATGCGACGGCATCCAGGCACCACGCAATCGCCCAACTGAGCGTAACCCGCCTGCGGGTAGTGAACCATGCGAACCCGAATACCACAACCAGAACGGTTACAACACCTGCTTGTACACCGATACTCCATCGGGTCAGGGCCACTTCCAGTTCAGCAAGAAGTTGTCCTTCATTCATACACTCACCCCCGGACTCCGGTACTCACTGCTTGCGATACCGCTCCACTGATGCATGTCAGTTTTGATACCTTCATCCTAGCACAGTCATTTCCCGCTGAAGCCGATTAAATCGCGTGAACGAGGGTGTGGAGTTTCCTTCTCATCCGGGGGTACGGTAAAATAGTCGGGCATCACAGAATCAACTGGAGGCAATCATGCAACGGTATCAACCGATCGTCGGCGGGACCTGTCGGAAAGCCAGCACTGTGGAACCGGTTCTGGACAAGTATACCGGAGAGCCCATTGCCGAAGTGGAACTGGCCAACCCGGACATGGTGGACGAAGCCCTGGAGACCGGTTACCAGGCACGCCGGCAGATGGCCGTGCTCCCCGCACACAAACGGTGCGACATTATCCGCAAAGCCAGGGAGATATTGAAAGAGCGGCGCGACCACCTGGCGCTGATCATTGCGAGAGAAGCGGGCAAACCGATGAAGTATGCAGCCGGTGAAGTGGATCGGTGCCTGGAGAACCTGGATTTTGCTGCGGGAGAAGCCCTGCGAATCCACGGAGAAACGCTTCCCGTAGATGCCAGCACAGCCGGTGAAGGTCGATCCGGCTATTTCGCCCGCTATCCGATCGGTGTCGTAGCCGCCATTTCACCATTCAACTTTCCCCTGAACCTGGCCGCACACAAGATTGCTCCGTCCATCGCAGCGGGTTGTCCCGTTATCCTGAAGCCGGCCGGATTAACCCCTCTTTCAGGGATTGAACTGGTACAGGCCTTTGTCGAAGCCGGCGTCCCCGAAGGCGCCATCAGTGTGCTGCCGGGACCGGGTTCCACCGTGGGCAATATGATGATCACCGACCCCCGTGTTGCCAAAGTCAGCTTCACCGGCAGCCGGGAGGTGGGCACCCATATCATCCGGACAGCCGGCCTGAAAAAGGTCACCATGGAACTGGGGTCCAACAGCGGGGTGCTGATCGATGGGGATACGACGCGGCTGGACCAGGCGGTTTCGCGATGCGTAACCGGTGCCTATTACAACCAGGGGCAGGTCTGCATATCTGTCCAGCGGGTCTTTGTGCATAAAGACCGCTACGTCGAGTTTCTGGACAAGTTTGTTACAGGGACCCGGAGACTGGTGGTGGGCGACCCGCGCCACATGGAAACAGATGTGGGTCCCATGATCAGCGAAGCGGAAGCCATACGGGCGGAGGAATGGATCCGGGAAGCCCACGAACAGGGAGCGAAAATCGCTCTGGGTGGAGAACGGGAAGGAAACATCATCCGACCCGCTGTTATTACAGACGCTTCTCCCGATATGCGCGTGATGAAGGACGAGCTGTTTGCGCCGGCCGTCGTGATCCATCCGGTAAACTCCTTCGATGAAGGAATCCGGATGTTGGATGACAGCGATTACGGGTTGCAGGCCGGCATTTACACCGATCATGTGGATCGCGCATTGACAGCCGCTGACGCCATCAATGTCGGCGGCGTGATGATCAACGACATCCCGGCATTCCGGGTGGACCACATGCCATACGGTGGCAACAAGGGAAGCGGACTGGGTCGGGAAGGTGCCCGGTTTGCCATTGAAGATATGACCACACTGCGAATGGTGGTCTTTAATCGCAGTTGAATACGCAAGAACCAGATAAGAAGGAGAAGACAATGTCGCAACGGATGATTGATCAGTTTATGGAAATGGTCCGGATCGATTCCGAATCCGGAAACGAAGCCAACTTCATCGCCTGGCTGAAAGACGAACTGGACAAACTGGGCGCCCAGACAACCATTGACGGATACGGTAACCTGATCGCGAAGATAGACGGAAAGAACAGTTCCACATCCGAACCGATCCTGTTGTCCTGTCATGCGGATACCGTGAAGCCCGGTGTCGGAATCGAACCGATCCTGGAAAACGGGGTCATCCGTTCAAAAGGCGACACCATCCTGGCAGCCGACGACAAAGCCGGTATCGCTGAAATGCTGGAAGCGATCCGGACGGCGGATGTCCATCCGCCACTGGAAATCGCCATCAGCCGGCAGGAAGAAGTCGGACTGCTGGGTGTCAAGAACATGGATTATTCCCTGATCACCGCAAAAAAGGGGTTTCTGCTGGACAACGACACCCTGGACACCATCGTGATCGGTGGGCCCAGTTATTTCGCCATTGATGTGAAAGTCATGGGCAAAGCCGCCCATGCCGGCATGGAACCTGAAAAAGGCATCAATGCCATTCAAGCCGCATCCCGTGCCATCAGTAACCTGAGGCTGGGCCGGCTGGATCACGAAACAACCGCCAACGTGGGTGTGATCAAAGGCGGCATGATCCGCAACGGCGTACCTGACTCCTGTGAAT
This sequence comes from Acidobacteriota bacterium, assembly GCA_036736005.1. GTDB lineage: Bacteria > Acidobacteriota > Holophagae > Thermotomaculales > Thermotomaculaceae > DAINNF01. The sequence continues at coordinate 3,376 of DAINNF010000128.1, read as the reverse complement.
TTCTGGCGGAATGCCGATCACTGACCCACGAAAAAGCCCAGGCGCTGGCAGACGAAATGGTCTTCGTGATCCGGCAGCAGGTAGAGGCTTATGGAGCAGACGTGGCAATCCGCGTGGACAACCTTTGCAAAGCAGTGGATATTCCGGATGATTCCGAAACCGTTCAGATCGCGAAACAGGCGTTGAAAAAGGCGGGTGTGGATGCGACCACCACGTTCATCACCGGTTTCACCGATGCTTCCATCTACAACAACCAGGGGATTGAAGTGGCGGTTGTGGGAATCGGCGCGCGGGATGAGCATGCGACCACCGAACACATTCACGTTGCCGACATGGAGAAGGCCCTCACCATGATTCTGGAGATTTTCCGCCTGACCGCTTGAATTGAAACCCCCTGCATCGGGTAAACGAATAATCAATATTCCCCAAATTCGTTGCCGCATGGAGGTTACATGACAAGTCCTGATACCGTACAAGAAGCCCGACCGGTCGCCATGACCGATCCCGGGTCTGAAATGCGGCCAACATCTGCCGCAGAGCGGATCCCCGAGATTGACATGCTGCGGGGCATCGCCATTCTGGGCATCCTGATGGTCAATGTCCTGTTTTTCAGTAACTCGATTTACAGCATGCTGATGGCGGAAACTCCTCATGTGGGACAGGCCAACCATATCGCGGAGCTGATTATCCGATTCTTCGCCGAACAGAAATTCATCAGCCTGTTTTCCATGATGTTCGGACTGGGCGCAGGCGTTCTGTATTCGCGCGCAAAAGCAAAAGGACATAAGTTCGCACCGTTCTATGCCAGGAGACTCCTTGTCCTGCTGATCATTGGACTCATCCATGCCTTCCTGCTGTGGTCCGGAGACGTGCTGGTAACCTATGCCCTGCTGGGTTTTCTCCTGATTGCATTTGACGACGTAAAGCCCCGCACACTTCTGATCTGGTTCTTCGTGCTGATGGCCATTCCACTGATCATCAACGGACTCTCTACGGGCGCCATCGCCTTGTGGAAGACCACACCGGATGGTGCCGAACAGGCGGCCAAAATGTTCGGGGAACGGGGAGCCCTGTTTGCCGACCTGAACCAGAAAGCGTTGCAGGCATACAGCGAAGGGTCTTATCTCGACATTCTGAAAGTGCGCGTCAGTGAATTGACCTTTATGTACCAGGGGTTGTTCTACTATGGCTGGAATGTACTGGCACTGTTCCTGCTGGGCATGTGGTTCTGGAGAACCGGCAAGTTCAAGAACCTTGACCAGAACCTGGGGTTCTTCAGAAAACTGTTGATTTTCGGACTGGTGGTGGGATTCTCCGGAAATCTGGTCTATGTCATCTTCAGGCAGGGTGCCAGCCCGATGATACCCACACCCAGAATGTTCATCGCGTCGCTGGGACTGCAGTTTGGTGCCGTCTCCCAGATGCTGTTTTACGTCAGTGGTGTGGTTCTCCTGGCCCGAACCGAACTGGGGAAACGAATTTTGAATCCACTGCGCGCAATCGGCCGTACGGCCCTGAGCAACTACCTGCTCCAGACGCTGGTGTTTACCACCGTCTTCTACAGCTACGGTGGTGCCCTCTTCGGCAGGGTAGGTCCTGCATGGGGCCTCCTCATGGTGGCCGGTATGTTTATCATTCAGATTCTGATCAGTAACTGGTGGGTCAGCCGGTTCCGGTTCGGTCCGGCCGAATGGGTCTGGCGGTCCCTGACCTACTGGAAGAAACAACCCATGCGATACGAGAACTGATTTTACAGTTTCTGTATAAAATAAACCCACGCCGGGCATGCAAGCCCGGCTTTTTTTCTGGTTTTCCGTGTATCTGCCCCTTTTGTGTGCTGTCTCACTTGCAAATACCATCCCAATTCCCCATACTTGGTCCATATTTCACAAAATGTGTAACAACAAACCGCTGGAGGTTCAACCATGCGAATGATCGTCGCCTCCTGCCTGTGCATACTGTTTCCGGAATGGCACACGCGGGGAACCATTACATTTCACACATTGCGGAAGACGGATGGCATACAACCATCATCGCTTACAATGACGGACCGGAAGACCGGACATTCGACCTGTACCGGTATGATTCAGAAGGAACGGAAACCATTACGACAGGTCACATTGTGCCGGCACACGGACAACTGATCTTGTCGAACGCGGATTTCGGGTACGACGGGACGGCCCATATCGAAACCCCGGAAGAAGACTCTCCGTTGAAAATCAAACTCTCTTATCAATACGGGGACTCGGAGTCGTTGTGTGAATTCTTCATCCCGGACGGCGGTGTCGGCCAATACTGGATGCTGCCCAATCCCTATCAATCTCACTTCGACTGGTTCGGGATGGCCTTCGCCAATTTCGGCCGTCGGGACGCGGAGATTACACTGACAGCATGGAAGAACGGCTCCGTAGTGGATACCGCTACCGATACCGTTCCCCAGTTCGAAAAACTCGTCAATGTGGCCGCAGGTTTCTGGACGGGCATGCAGTATGCCGATGTGGACCTTGTCACCATCGAAAGCGATCTGCCATTGCCCCCGCCCCTCTCCATTACCGGAAACGATGAACAGGATCGGCACGTCTTCTTCCTTGCTCAACCGGAAGTGGAGAGCGATCCACCGGTGACCCATGCCTATTTCATCCCCCATGTGGCGGAAAACAACTGGACCACCGCCCTCACGGTTTACAACAACAAGGACTCCGCAGCCATGGTCACCCTGTGGTCCTGGAACAGCGACGGCAGCGTGGACGTGAACGGAACCGCACATGCGGTACCTGCCAACGGAACACTTCAACTTGCGGCGGGTACGGACTTCGCATATGAAGGAACCGCCCGCATCACAACAGACGACGACGTGAGCATCAAACTGACTTATCGATATGGAGAATCGGAATCCCTGTGTGAATTCTTCCTGCAGGAGGGCACCGCCACCCAGTGGTTTATTCCCAATTCCATCCATGACTGGTTCGACTGGTTCGGACTGGCCATCTGCAATCCCACCAATGAGACTGTCGTCGTTGCAGTAGACGGATACAAGGACGGTTCCCTGATGGAAATCGGGACCCAGGTGTTGGAACCTCACACCAAGACAGTGGGCCTGGCCGGTGATTTCTGGCCCGTCATGAACAAAGCGAAAGCTGCCGCATATGACGATATTGATATGGTGGTGATCCGGTCCTCCGTGCCGATTCCGGGGCCGTTGTCCATTACCGGCAACAGCGAGCAGGACCGCCACGTCTTTTTCCTGTCCGGTGCCGACCAGGTAGACCCAGACTTCCCGGACCCCGCATTCAAGGCTTATGTTCTGGACAATTTTGACACTGATCATAACGGAACCATCGACGGAGCGGAAGCAGATGCCGTCTATCGAATCGAT
>DAINNF010000127.1:0-7976 GCA_036736005.1 Acidobacteriota bacterium | reverse complement strand
CTTTGTTGCCTGGAGAGAATTGCCGACTATTCGTCCAGTTGTTGCAGCAATACCTGAACAGCTTTCTTCAACTGGCGGTCAATGCCGTTTGCTTCGTCTTCCGGCTGTGTTTCCACGATATAGTCCGGGACCGCAGGTCCATTTTCCATGTTCTTTCCGGTTCCCTTGACATACCATCCCCTGAACGGAATCCGGAAATAGGACCCGTCAATCAGGCTGGTACCACCGGTGGAGATGACCGCACCGAAGGTGGGCATACCTACCAGTTTTCCGAGACCCAGGGTCTTGACGGCGTGGGAGAAGATTTCCGCGTTTGAATAGGATCCTTCATTGCAGGTTACCACAATGGGTTTGGTCCACAGGAATACCTGTTTGCGTTCCATATCGGGATACCCTTTCCCGCCCCCGCGGGGGATGGTGAACGCGTGCTGTTTCTGTCCGATAATCCGAAGCAGGATGTCGGTGGTCCAGCCACCGCCGTTGTTTCTGACGTCGATAACCAGTCCTTCCTTGCCCTGCGCTTCGGAATATACTTCCTGCTGGAACCGGTCATAGCTGGGTTGATCCATACCCCGGATGTGTACATAGCCGAGGCGGCCGCCTGAGTATTCGGTCACCAGTTTCCGGTTCTGTTCCACCCAGTAGTCATACAGATGGTTGAGCTTGGCGTAGGGGGATTCCGGAACAATAACCACGGTTCGTTTCTGGTTGTCTGTGCCGATCACATCCAGCAGCACCCGTTCCCCGACTTTGTCAAACAGGAGAGCGTAGGACGATGTGGAAGATGAAACCGGTGTGCCGTCAATGGCCGTAATGATGTCTCCGGCAAACAGCATGGATTTTTCGAACGACGCCGGTGATTCCGGAAGCACGGTCTTTACTTTCCAACCATCACCCTTGAAAGCGTAATCGGTCAGGATCCCCAGGGAGCCGGTCTGATACCGTGCACGCCGGTTGGGGGGATAGATACCCAGATGGGAGGCATTCAGTTCACCGATCATCTGACGGATCACATCATCAAAATCTTCCCGGGATACAGCCTGTTCCGCCAGCGGCAGGTACTTCTCTTTCATGGCCGCCCAGTCTTCCCCGTGGAAATTCGGGTCATAAAAGCGGTCATTCATGATGCGCCAGCATTCCAGGAAGATCTGACGGCGCGTGGAGTCGGTCAGGGCACGGATTTTGGCATCATATCTGTAGCTTTCCAGTTTTCCTTTGAAGGTGACCGATTTGATGCCGCCACCCATGGACTGGAAGAAATAGCTCTTGGTTTTGGGATTGTAGCGGACCGACCCGGCACCGGTGGTGCCTTTCAGTTCCTGGAGCCCTTTGCCGGTTCTCTCAATCTTCCACAGAGAGGGCTGGTCCTTGATCCGGGCGACAAATACAATTTCATCCCCATTTTCACTGACCGCGAAACCACCTTCGTCTCCTTCCAGATGGGTCAGCTTGTGGACCCGTTTGTGGATATCCTGAAAGTCGATGGTAACGGTTACGCCGATATCTTCCTCTCCGTTGTCTTCCTTGTCGGCATCATCTTTTTTCGGTTTTTTCTTTGCTTTCCTGGCCTTTTCCCGGGCTTCTTCCCGTTCCTGTTCCGTCATCTGGTCCTGTGCCCTGGTCAGGTAGACATACCAGATGTCGTTGCTGTAACCGTCCCTGTGGGAGACAAAGTACAACATGTTTCCGTCAGCCGTCCATTTGGGCATGTAGTCTTCATCCGGGTGCTGAGTGATGTTCACGGCGGTACCGCCGTCGACCGGCCGGATGTAGATGTCGGTATTGAACATGTTGTCCGTCATCGCATAGGCCAGATAGCGGCTGTCCGGTGACCAGGAATAGTCGCAGTCATACCAGTGTTCCAGGAAAACCCGTTCGTTCTTGCCGTCGGGGTCGGCGAGAACAATGTCACCCCGTCCCCGGGTGAATGCGATGGTCTTGCCGTCCGGTGACAGGTCCGGGCGCGTGTCGTCCTGTTCATTATTGGTGACCTGCTCGGTTTTCAGTGCCATGCTCCTGTAAAGAGGGTCTTCATCGGTGGAGCTGATCCGGAACAGATCATAGTTTCCGGCCCGGTCCGATGCATAGTACAGATATTTGCTGTCCGGTGACCAGGCCAGATCTTTCTGTCGGAAATTATCCCGGGTGAGATTCCGGGCCTCTCCGTCTTCCCGCTTCATCACAAAGACGTCGCCGTAGACGACGAACGCGATCTGTTCTCCATCCGGTGAAACCATCACGTCAGAAGCGCCGCTTCCTCTGGTGATGATGTCCAGATTGGTTTCAGTTACATCACTGGGTGCTGTCACCGTCACCTGCTTGTAGGTGTTTGTCGTCGTATCCACCGTATAGAGACGACCATTCAGTTCACAGGCAATCAGAGAGCCGTTCCTTGAAATGGCGGCATAGGCCATGTTCTGCTCAGTCTCTGAAGTAATCTGTTGTTTTCCGGATCCATCCGCATTCATTTTCCACACATTCATGACCCCGTCACGGTCGGACAGGAAGAACAGGGTGTTGCTTCCGGCCCACATGGGACAGTAGTCGTTGCCGTCGAATGTGGTCAGTTTCTCCGAAAAGGAGCCGTTTTTCCGGTTATAGATGCGGATATCCATGTTGGCAGCACCCCGGTAGTCTTTCCGCCACCAGGGAGGATTGTGGTCTACGTAGGCGACGCGGTTGCCGTCAGGAGCAAACCGTCCGGTGTTACCGAAATCACGGAAAAGCGGTGCGGGCGTTCCACCTTCTGCCGAAACGGTGTAGAGCATGGGGTCGCGGTAATAGTGGTCACCACGATACCGGGCAAAGAACAGAACTTCCTTACCGTCTTTGCTGAAATCGGACACATAGTCATCAGCAGAATGCCAGGTCAGCCGTTTCGCCTGTCCTCCGGTTGACGGAATGACAAACACATCCATGTTTCCGTACCGCTTTGATGAAAAAGCGATCCACTTCCCGTCCGGTGACCACACCGGGAACGATTCGTAGGACGGGTGAACGGTGAGACGGAGCGGATTGGTTCCGTCCGCCTTGATGGTCCAGATATCGCCGCGATAGGAAAACGCGATATGTTTTCCGTCCGGAGAAGGTGCAGGATACCGCACATAGGGTGCAGTTGCCGTGGCCGTGAATGACCAGCCGGCAATGAGTAAGGTAAGCAGAACTTTCATCATTCCTCCATTTTCGAGAAAAGGTTTCGGGTCGTGTTTTGCGGGTACAGTCAGAATTGACACACCCCACCACTCACATGCTTACAGAAAAATACGGGTGTTTGCGCCGTGAGGTTGCAGTTCAGGCACTGCAATCCGGCGTATTCGGGGGGACTAATACGATATTCATACCAAAACTACACCCTGGGCCCGATGGTATTGGTACCCGGTTCAACTGGTAGCATAAGGCAAATCCTGAAAAGGGCAGATCAAGGCAATTTCAATCCGAATGGGAGGTTTGAATGAAACGGTTTTTGGGGGTAGTCCTGGCAGTCTTTGCGGTGTTTATGATGGCAGTATCGGCACCGCAGGTGGTTGGAACCAGCAAAGGGAAACCCAATTTCGTGCCCGACGAAATCGTGGTGAAGTATGCTCCGACGGTGACGTCGGGACAGAAAGCCGGTATCCGACATGCTTACGGGCTGACCAAGAAACGGGACAGTCATAAGCATGGGGCATTTGTGGTCTACAAACACAAGAACCCGAATGCGATCATGAACATGTTGAAGCATGAGCCGGGTGTCATTTCAGTGGAACAGAATGCATATGCGTATGCCTACATGGTTCCCAATGACACTTACTACAGTTACCAGTGGCATATGCAGCGGATCGGCATGGAAAATGCGTGGAACGAAGCCAGCGGAAGCGGTGTTGTGGTGGCTGTGGTTGATACCGGTGTAAAACAGAGTCTGCAGGATCTGGCCGGGACCAGTTTCACCGCAGGGTACGATTTCGTGAACAACGACAATGATCCGACGGATGACGAGGGTCATGGATCGCATGTGAGCGGTACCATAGCCCAGACGACGAACAACAATACAGGTGTCGCCGGTGTGGCGTACAATGCCACCATCATGCCCGTAAAGGTGCTGGACAGCCGGGGCAGTGGTTCGTTTGATGACATTGCGGACGGCATTTACTATGCGGTTGACAACGGGGCAGACGTTATCAATATGAGCCTGGGCGGCGGTTCTTCCCTGAGTATTCTGGAAGATGCCGTCAACTATGCGTGGAACAACGGTGTGGTTGTGGTCTGTGCGGCCGGAAACGAAGATACCAGTGCTCCTTCGTACCCTGCTGCTTATACCAATTCTATTTCCGTCAGCGCGACGACGTCCATTGACACGCTGGCATCCTATTCCAACTATGGCAGCACCATTGACATCGCAGCTCCCGGCGGAGACAGCGGAGACAACAATGGTGACGGCTACGATGACATGATTCTACAGAACACGTTCTCCAGCACGGGAGAAGGGTACTATTTCTATGCGGGCACCTCCATGGCATCTCCGCATGTGGCCGGTGTGGCGGCGCTGGTGAAATCCGCCAATCCGTCCCTGACCAACGCGGAAATTCGTGCCATTCTGGAGAACACTGCTGAAGATCTGGGTGCAGCCGGATGGGACCAGTATTTCGGTTACGGTCTGGTTGACGCCTATGCCGCGGTTCTGGCTGCAGGCGGCGGCGGTGGCGGCGATGTGACTCCGCCGGTGCTGTCCAACTTCTCCGAAACCGGTATCACGACCAATTCCGCGGTGGTCAACTGGAGCACCAATGAAGCGGCTGACAGTGTGGTCTATTACGGAACATCTACCGCTTACGGCAGCGTGGAATCCGATGGCGCGCTGGTTACGTCCCACAGCATGGACCTGAGCGGTCTGGCCGCAGAGACCCTGTATCATTACAAGGTGGTTTCCACCGACGCGGCCGGAAACACGGCCGAATCCGATGACCGGACATTTACCACCCTGGCGGAAGGCGGCGGTGGTGATGTGTACATGTATGTTGCAAACATTGCCATGCAACTGGGCAGCCGTGGACGGAATATTCTGGCTTATGCGACCGTCACCGTCATGGACACGGATGGCAATCCGGTGAGCGGTGCGACAGTATATGGAAACTGGAGCGGTGTTGTCAGCGGCAGTGTCAGTGGTGTGACCGGATCGGACGGCAAGGTGACCCTGTCCTCTGCCAAGACCAAGAACAGCGGTACCTTTACCTTTACCGTTGCAGATGTCAGTCATGACACCCTGATCTACGATGCCGGGTTGAACGTGGAAACGTCCGACTCCATCTGATCAGCTGAATCCATCAATAGAAGAGAGCCGGGATAAGATTCCCGGCTCTTTTTTGATGTGAGTATGTGGAATCTCAGTCAGCGACAGTTTTCGATCTGTTTCCTGGCTTCTTTATCACAGCGTTCGTTGTACGCATGTCCGCTGTGCCCGCGCACATGATGAAAGGTAATCCGTGGAAATCGGTTACGCAATTGAACCAGTTCAAGCCACAAATCCACGTTCTTTACTTTCTTCCAGTTCCGATTCTGCCATTGGGGGAGCCATTCGGACATCCCTTTCTGAACATAGGTGGAGTCCGTCCATACTTCCACGGGTATCTTTGGATCCCGGATTGCATGCAGCCCTTCAATCACGGCTTTCAGTTCCATGCGGTTGTTGGTTGTTTCCGGTTCACAACCTGCAATCGTCCGTTCCCGGTCCCGCCAGATCAGGATGGCCGCCCATCCTCCCGGTCCCGGGTTTCCGCTGCACGCACCGTCGGTGTAGAGGCGGATGGTCGAATCGTTCTTGTCCCCCATCAGCGTTTGACGACGCGGGTTCCGGCAATCATGTCATGCAGACCTTTCCGGTCGTCCTGGAAAGCGATCATCAGAAACCCGATATACAGAATGATCGAACTGACGATGTATCCAACCAGGCGCAGAAATGCCTTGCCCAGCGCTGGTGGTTGGCCGGTCTGTTCGTCAATGACGTGCAGTCCCAGAATGGCTTTCCCCACGGTGGTGCCGAATCGTGACCAGCCGATGACGAAGTAAGCAATGGACGCGGCCATGAACAGCAGGTTGAAAATCAGTGAAATTGTGGTGATCATGGCCATGGAATTCAAGCTGGACCACAGGATTTTGCCGATGATGGTCATCAGGATCCACATGGGAATCATCAGGATCAGTGCATCGATAACATAGGCACCCAGACGGATCCAGAAACCCGCCGGCTGTCCGGCCCTGGCGGCTCCGGCATATTCCGGTCGTGCCCGGGGTGCCGGTGGTGCCTGGGGCTGAGGCGGTGCCTGGTATGCCTGTTGCGGTTGAGCTTCAACGGGAGGCGGCGGGGGCGGAACAGGTGCTTCCGGCACATCACTGATTTGTGGTGGAGGAGGTGCGCCCTCGGGCACCGTGTCCGTTACCGGAGGCGGAGGTGGAGGTGCTGCTCCCGCAGGCGGCTCCGGTTGCAACCGGGGCCCGCTTACCGGGTTGGTGTCGTTGGGTCCGCTTTGTGCGGCCGACATTTCCTCTCTGGACATGCGAACCGTTCCCTCGTCCTCTTCATCCACACGGAATGAGAAGTGGACTCGTCCTACAATGATGATGTCTTCCGGTGTGATGGGCGTTTTCTCCGTGATCTTGGTGCTGTTCACATAGGTGCCGTTTGAACTGTTGAGATCCGTGATAAAGAACGTGTCCTCCTCCCGTTCCACCACCGCATGCTTTCTCGAAACGCTCAGGTCGTCAATCGGAATTTCGTTTTCTTTGCTTCGTCCCAGGGTGACGAAGTTCTTTTCCACCTGATGCTCAAATCGACCCTTGGATGTCTTGAGCACAATGGAGTAACCCATAGTTATCCTCCCTCAAACTGTCCGGAACCGGTCCGTTTCTATTCACCCATAATCTTTACGACCAGCCGCTTGGGACGGCGGCCGTCAAACTCGGCATAATATACCTGTTGCCAGGGTCCCAGATCCATGCGTCCGTCGGTAATGGGCACGATGACCTGATGATGGACGATCAGATTCTTCAGATGGGCATCCCCGTTTGTTTCCCCTGTCCGATGATGGCGGTAGTCGTCCCGATAGGGTGCCAGTTCTTCCAGCCAGTCATCAATATCCTGCAGCAAGCCATCTTCGGCATCGTTTACCCATACACCGGCGGTGATATGCATGGCGGAGACCAGCATCATTCCTTCCCGGATGCCGCTTTCGTTGAGCATGTGGGCCAGGCGGTCGGTAATGTTGAGATACTGGCGTTTCCGCTCAGTCTGGAACGTCATGTAATCGGTGTGAAACCTCATGACACGAGCTTTCTCCCTTCCGACACCAGTACGGTGATCAGATGTTGAATAGATATGTTATAGAATACACTATTTTTCCCGCGGTTGACAAGATGGTTCAACTGAAACAGCTTGTCCGGCGCAAATGAAGGGGCCAGTTCCGTAAGTTCCTCTTTGAGGTCCTGGTTTACCAGCTGGTCATGTTTGCCCCTTTGAAGGACCAGCAGGTCACGGATCAACGTCTGGATTTGAAAGAAGAATTGAAGAACCTCTTCTCTGCTCGCTTCCGGCATCTGGTCTGAAATCCGGTCCTCCATCCGGAAGCCCGGCTCGCCGGTTGTCAGAAACTGCAGAAAACTCACTGCCAGCCTTCGCTTTTCCGCAAATTCCAGAACCGGGCCGGATTCCAGGACGACACCACCTCCTGAGCGCAACCAGGGTTTCAGGACCGAAGGATCCACGCCTTCCACTTCGAGCCGTTCTTCCAGTCCCGCAGTGGTGAACCCAACCTGTTGACAGCGGGAACGGATGGTTGGCAGCAAGAGGTCCGGTTTGGATGTGATCAGAAAGAAATAGTTGCCGTCGGGCGGCTCTTCCAGCGTTTTCAGCATCATGTTACCGGACGTGCGATTGAACTGATGGGCGTTGTCAACGATCGTGACCCGCGCCCGGCCTTCGTATGGCGGGAAGGGGACCCGTTCCA